>WFXV01000075.1 GCA_015490435.1 Thermaceae bacterium | reverse complement strand
GCGCGAAGACCGAAAGACCGAGGGCCAACAGGGTGGTTTGGATGAGCTTGGTCCCTTTCATAGCGCCCCTAGTTTGCCCCCCGGGGGTAAACGGGGGGTAAACCGGCGGCCGGCTTAGGATGGACCCATGCGGGATGGCTTCTACCTGGGAAGGCTCCGGGAAGACGGGTCGCGCTACCTCTACGACCCCGACG
Source organism: Thermaceae bacterium (assembly GCA_015490435.1). Lineage (GTDB taxonomy): Bacteria > Deinococcota > Deinococci > Deinococcales > Marinithermaceae > WFXV01. Next base: position 24,465 of record WFXV01000075.1, on the reverse strand, counting down.
ACCTGGTGACCCACGCGGTGATCCTGGGCATGACTGGCTCGGGTAAGACCGGGCTCGGGATCGGCCTCCTGGAGGAGGCGGCCCGGCGGGAGATCCCCGCCTTGGTCCTGGACCCGAAGGGCGACCTCACGAACCTTCTTCTTCACTTCCCCAAGCTCCGACCCGAGGACTTCCTCCCCTGGGTGAGCGCCGGGGAGGCGCGGCGCCGGGGGATTTCCCGGGAGGCACTCGCCCGGGAGAAGGCCGAGCTTTGGCGAAAGGGCCTAGAGAGGGACGGCCTCGGTGAGGCCGAGATCCGGGAGCTCGAGCGCGTGGGGTACGCGGTCTATACCCCGGGCTCCTCCGCCGGGATCCCGATCTCGATTCTGGCCTCGCTGAAGGCCCCCACGGGCCTCGACGCCGAGGCCCTCGCCGACCGGGTGGCGGCCACCGCCTCGGCGATTTTGAGCCTCGCGGGGCTCGCCGACCTCGACCCGGTGCAGGACCGGGAGCACATCCTCGTCTCCCGCATCCTGCTCGACGCCTGGGAAAAGGGCGAGGACCTCACCCTGGAGAAACTCATCCTCCGCGTCCAGCGCCCGCCCTTTTCGCGGCTTGGGGTTTTCGACCTCGAGACCTTCTTCCCCGAGCGCGCGCGCACCGAGCTCGCGCTGAGGTTGAACGCCCTCCTCGCCTCGCCGGGGTTTGCCCTTTGGACGAAGGGCGTGCCCCTCTCCCTGGACCGCCTGCTCTATGACGAGGGCGGCAGGCCCCGGCACGCGGTGGTCTACCTCGCCCACCTCGACGACGCCGAGCGGATGTTCTTCGTCACCCTGCTGCTCGGCGAGCTGCTCTCCTGGACGCTCCGGCAAAGCGGCACCGAGCGGCTCCGGGCCCTCCTTTACTTCGACGAGGTCTACGGCTACCTGCCCCCGACCCGGGTGCCGCCCTCAAAGCCCCCTTACTTAGGCTCTTGAAGCAGGCCCGGTCCTTCGGGGTGGGCCTGGTGCTCGCCACCCAGAACCCGGTGGACCTCGACTACAAGGCGCTTTCCAACGCCGGGACCTGGTTCATCGGCCGGCTCCAGACCGAGCAGGACAAGAACCGGCTCCTGGACGGGCTTGAGAGCCTCGCCGGGGGGCTCGAGCGCGCCGAGCTCGACCGGCTCATCTCGGGGCTCGAAAAGCGGGTCTTCGTGGCGAAAAACGTCCACGAGGGCGCGCCCAGGCTCTTTTCCACCCGCTGGGTGATGAACTACCTGGCGGGGCCGCTTGGCAAAGAGCGGATCCCCGAGCTCAACGCCCTGGTGGGGGCGCGCTACGGGGAGGGTAAGGAAGCCGAAACGGCGCCGCTTGCCGCACCGACTTCCGAGGCCCTCCCCGACCGCCCGGCGGTCCCCGCCTGGCTGGAGGAGTACTTCTTCGGCGAGGGCACGCTCTACCCCCAGCTCTTCGCCCAGGCGGAGTACCGGGTCGCCCGCAAGAAGTACGGCGTCCACGCAAGCAGCGAGGTGGCGGTGCTGGTGCCCCCGGAGGAGCTAAAGGGGCTCGTCCCTTGGGAGGATTTCGTGGTCGAGCCGAGGGAGGAGCTCCCCGACCGCCCGCTCGTCGGCGCCCGCTACGCCCCCCTGCCCGCGGTCTTCACCGACGCCCGGGCGATGAAGCGGCTCGAGCGGGCCTTCAAGGACTGGGTTTATCAAAACGCCCGGGTCACGATCTGGGTGAACGAGGCGCTGGACCTTGCCTCGAGCCCAGACGAGCCGAAGGAGGCGTTCTTGAAGCGGGCGCGGCGGGAGGCGCGATTCTTGGCCCAGGAGGAGATCAAGAAGCTCGAAAAGAAGTACCGGCGGAGGATCGCCTCGCTCAAAAAGCGGCTCGAGCGGGAGCGCCGCGAGCTCGCCGAGGACGAGGCCGAGCTCAAGCGCCGCAAGCTCGAGGAGATGGGCGGCTACCTCGAGACCGTGCTCGCCCTCTTCGGCGGCCGCCGCCGCTCGGTGACCGCCGCGCTCGCGAAGAGGCGGATGAGCGCCCGGGCGGCCGAGGAGGTGGAGGAGTCCAAGGCCGAGATCCGGCGGCTCGAAGAAGAAATCCAGGCGCTCGAGGAAGAGCTCGCCGCCGAGGCCGAGGCGATAGAGGCCCGCTGGCTGGAGCTCGCCGAAGAGGCGAGTCCCCTCGAGCTCAGGCCCTACAAGAAGGACATCGGGCTCGAGGCCTTCGGCCTTGCCTGGGTGCCCTAGTCGAGGAAGGCGGCGATCCTCCGGGCGGCCTCCTCGAGCACCTCGGGGGGCTGCACCAGGGCGAAGCGCACGTACCCTTTGCCCCCGGGCCCGAACCCCTGGCCGGGGGCAAGGGCGACCCCCGCCTCCTCGGCCAGGCGGAGGGCGAAGGCGACGTCGTCCATCCCCTTGGGAAGCGGCATCCAGAGGTAGAGGCTCGCCTTGGGGGCGGGGAGGACGATGCCGTGGCGGCGGAGGGCGGCGAGCAGGGCGTCGCGGCGTTTCTTGAAGACCTGCACGTCGCGGCGGATGCGCTCTAGGGGGAGCTCGAGCGCCCGGATCCCCATCCGGAGGATGCCGGCGTACTGGTTGAAGTCGATCGGGGCCTTGACACGCTCCAGGGCGGCGATCGCCTCGGCGTTGCCCAGGATGAAGCCGAGCCGCACCCCGCCCAGGTGGTAGGACTTGGAGAAGGAGAAAAGCTCCACCGCCCGGGCGCGGGCGCCCTCGACCGCGAGCAGGGGGAGGGCCTCGCCCTCGAAGAGGAAGTCCACGTAGGGGTTGTCGTGGATCACGAGGAGGTCGTGCTCCTCGGCGAAGGCGAGGGCGCGCTCGAAGTAGGCGCGGTCGGCGACGGCGGCGGTGGGGTTGTTGGGGAAGTTGAGGAGGAGGGCCTTGGCCCTTTTGAGCACCTCTTTGGGCGCCTCGAGCACCGGCCGGTAGTCGGCGTCGAGGGGCAGGGGGTAGGGCTCGGCCTGAGCCACCGCCGCCGCCCCCCAGTAGCTGGGGTAGGCGACCTCGGGGAGGAGGAGCACGTCGCCGGGGTCGAGGACCGCGAGCAAGAGGTGGCCGAGCCCTTCCTGGGTGCCGATCAGGGTGAGGGCCTCTGTGTCCGGGTCGAAGCGCACCCCGAAGCGGCGGGCGAACCAGTCGGTGGCCGCCTCCAGGAAGGGGCGGGTGCAGCTCTTCAGACAGTAGCCGTAGGTCTTGGGGTCGAGGGCGGCCTCGGCCAGGGCTTCCATCGCCTCCCGCGGGGGCGGGAGGTCGGAGGAGCCGATCGAGAGGTCGATAAGATCGCCGCCGGAGCTCCGGCGGCGGGCCTTGGCCTGGTCCATGAGCAGAAAGACCGATTCGGGGACGGACGCGGCGCGGCGCGAGGTGAAGTTAGGCATGTTCCATTCCACCTCCGAACGACCTTCCGGTGATGACCTCGAGCGCGTGGGGAATCACCGGCAAGAGGGCGGCGAGCGACTCCGCGGCTCCCTTGGGGCTCCCCGGCAGGTTCACGATCAGGCTCCGGCCCCGGACCCCGGCGACCCCCCGGGAGAGCGCCGCCATCGGAGTCTTCTTGAGCCCCTCGAGCCGCATCAGCTCGGCCAGGCCGGGGACCTCCTTGTCGAGGACCTCCCGGGTGGCCTCGGGGGTGTGGTCCCGGGGCGCGAGGCCGGTGCCGCCGTTCGTGAGGATGAGCTCGAGCCCGAGCTGATCCGCCCAGAGCCTCAGCACCCGCCGGATCTGGGCGGGCTCGTCGGGGACCACCTCGTAGGCGGCGACTTCAAAAGGGCCCTTTTTCAGGACCTCCCGGATCGCCTCCTGGGTGGTGTCCACCCGCTCGCCGCGGGCGCTGCGGTCGGAGACCGTGAGAATGCCTACCCGTATCATCCGCGTCCCTCCAGACAGCCCTTGAGCAGGTGCTCGAGCCGGGCCAGCCGGTCCTCCAGCCGGCGCACCGCCTGGGTCAGGGCGGCGAGGGTCTGGGCGGTGTCTTCAGCCTCCGCCACCGGGGCGGCGTCGCTTTCTTCCTCCACCCAGCGGAACCCGTTCCAGCGGTAGCGGACGCGGACGCCGTGCTCCCGGAAGTGCACCCAAAGGGTCTGGTCGTCGGCGCGGTAGCGGAGCTCGACCCCCGGCGGGGGCTCGACGCCGGCGTCGAGGTCCCAGGGCACCAGGCCGGGGCGCTGCTCGTCGCCGTCCAAGAAGTTCCGAAAAGCCTCCATCGCGGCCTCGAGCCCGGCTTCGGGCATGCCCTTATTTAAACAGACCCCCGGCTCGGCCGGGGGGCTTCCAGGGCGCGCGTCGCGGGCTAGGGCGTCGTCTCCTCCTTCTGCTCGTTTTCCAGGGCGGCCTCCTCGCCCTTGGTCTCCTCGGTCTTGGGGGCGAGGGCGTCGAGCACCTCCTGGAGGCGGTTTTCGATCTTGGCCTTCGCTTTGAGCTCCTCGATCCAGGTCCGGGCGGCCTCGGCCCGCTTCTCGGCGAGGGCGAGCTTTTCCGCCTCGGCCCGAACCTCCTCGAAGGGCCGGACCACTTCGGGGGTCACCGCACGGACGATCGCCACCTCGTAGTCCTTCTCGCCCACCTTGATCACGTCGGAGACCTTACCCGCGGGGGATTCCTCCTTGGGGGCGTCGCCGAAGACCACCGGCAGGAGCACCGGCGGGAGCTGGTCGGGGGTGGCCTTCTCGGCCTCGACGTACTGCCCGCCGAGCTTTTCGGCGAGCTTTTTGGGGTCCTCGCCTTTGAGCACCCCTTCCCGGTATTCCTTGGCCTTGGCCTCGTCCTCAAATCGCGCAAGCGCGAGCGAGGCGGTCGCCGGGATGGTGAACTGGGCCTTGTTCTTCTCGTAGTAGGCCCGGACCTCCTCCTCGGTGACGGTGAGGTCCTTGGTCTTCCAAAGCTGCACGTCGGAGGCGATGCGGGCCTTGGGGCCGATGAAGGGAAGCCCGGTCTTCTTGGCCTCCTGGTAAAGGAGCTCGTTGGTCACGAGCTGGTCCAAGGTGGTGGGGTAGAAGAACTGGACCACCAGCTCGCCGAGGCCCTGGCGGATGAGCTCGGGGACCTGCGGGTTGGCGAAGACCACCTGGGAGACGTCCTCGAGCTTGATCTCGGCGTCGTTGATCCGGGCCACCACCGGGTTTTGGTACTGGTAGGGGAAGTCCTCGGCGAACTTGACCTGGGCCTTCTTACGGACCTCGAGCACGTAGTTCTCCAGCGCCCCCTGCTGCTTGATGGCGAGGGCGTCCTTCTTGACCCGGTCCTTGACCTCCTCGTACTTGACCTCCCCGCCCGGGAGGAACTTCACCACCTGGACGATGTAGTAGCGGCCGCCGGCCTCGATGACCGGGGTGATGCCGCCGCCGGTGAGCTTGAAGACCTCGGCCGCCACCGCCTCGGGGAAGACCACCCGGGTCACCGGGCCGGGCTCGGTGGAGCCGGGCTCGGCGCCGAGCGCCCCGCCCTGGTCGGCGCCGACCTTGGAGTACTTCTTGGCGAGCTCGACGAAGTCGGCGCCGGCCTCGAGCTCACCCCGGATCTTCTCCGCGAGCGCCTTGTCGTCCACCACGATCTGCCGCGCGAGGACCTTGTCCTCGGGGGCGTAGTTCGCCTTGTGGAGCTCGAAGAAAAAGCGCGCCTCCTCCTCGGTGAGCTTGACCTTCTTCTTGATCTCCTCGAAGCGCTTTTGGATCTGGAGCGCCCGCCGGATCTGCTTCCTAAGGAGGCTATCGGTGTAGCCGATCTGCTGCAGGAAGCGGTCGTAGGCCTCCTTCTCGGTGAGGCCGAACTGCTTGCGGATCTTGGCCACCTCGTCCCGCACCTCGGCGGCGCTCACCTTGACCCGGCTCGCGTCCTGGGCGAGGGCCTCGTTCAGGATGACCTGCTCGATGAAGTGGGTCTCGATCAGGGGACGGAGCGCGCCCTCGGGGGCCAGGCCAAAGAGCGGGTCGGACTGCTGCATCCGGGCGAGATCGAGCTCGTAGATGGGCTTGCCGTTGACCCAAAGCAGCGCCCGCCCCTGGGCCTGCTGCTGCCCCTTCGGGGTGAAGAGCAGGATGGTACCGAGGGCGAAGCTCACGGCGAGGATGCCGAAGATGATGGTGATGGCGCGACGATTTACCTTCACTTGACGACCTCCCTAGCGACTTGGTACATTAGCCGTTGCTGAGTGCGCCCGTAGCTCAGCTGGATAGAGCGTCGGCCTCCGGAGCCGAAGGTCAGAGGTTCGAGTCCTCTCGGGCGCGCCACTTTTTCTTTTATAGCCGCACTCTTTGAGCCCTGGGTGAACGTGGACCTCACGGGGGAAGTCTAGCATCCCCCCGTGCAAGAATGAAGGCGATGATCAAGCGCATTCTCCTCGCCACCGACGGATCGGCCCCGGCCAAGAGCGCGGAGGCCCTAGCGCTCTTCTTGGCGCGGCGGCTCGGGGCCGAGCTGGTCGCCCTCTTCGTCAAGGACGTGCGGCTCATCCGCTTCCCCGAGCTCCTCGACTTCGGGGCGATCAGCGTGCCGGTGCCCACCTACCACGAGGCGATCGACGAGGCCCTCGAGGCCCGGGGGAAGGCGGTGCTCGAGCGGCTCGCCCGCGAGGCCGAGGGGGTCCGCTTCGAGGGGGTGATCCGCACCGGGGTGCCCTACGAGGTCATCGCCAAAGAAGCCCGCGCCTTCGACCTGGTGGCGATCGGGCGCGCCGGCGATCAGGAGGGGCACGAGGCCACCGGGCTCGGGAGCACCGTCGAGCGGGTGGCCCGGATCAGCCCGGTGCCGGTCTTGGTGGCGGCCCTCGCGTTCGTCGAGCCCGAGCGTTTGGTGGTGAGCTACGACGGCTCCGACTCCGCCGCCCGGGCGCTCCACTTCGCCGCCGATCTGCTCGAGGGGATCGCGCTCGAGGTCCTGGTGGCGAGCGTGGACGAGGACCTGGACCGGGCCGCGCTGCTCGCCGCCGAGGGGGTCGAGTACCTGAGGGCCCACGGGGTTCGCGCCCACGCCAAGCCCCTCTCCGGCGACCCCGCCCAGGAGCTCGTGCAGCTCGCGGAGCCGAGCGACCTCCTAGTCATGGGTGCCTTCGGGCGCGGGCGGGTTTTTGAGCTCCTCCTCGGCTCCACCACCGAGTACGTGCTCCGCCGGGCCGCGTGCCCGGTGGCCTTGGTGCGCTGATGTTTTACTACGAGTACCTCTTCGTCCGGACCTCGCTTTTCTGGCTCCTGGTAAACGGGGTGCTCGGGGTGCTCTTCTACCTCGATCCCGGGCTCATGGGCCCCTGGCGGAGCGTGCACGTCCACGCCGGGGTGGTGGGCTTTTTCATGAACATGGTCTTCGGGGTGGCCTACTGGATGATGCCCCGCCCCGGCCAGATCAAGCAGCCGGGGCTCGAGGCCCTCACCTACTGGAGCCTGAACCTGGGGCTACTTTTGCGGAGCGTGCTCGAGCCCCTCGCCGCCGCCCGGGGCCACGGCGACCTCTTGGACGCGGGGCTTTTCCTCTCCGCTTTGCTCCAGCTTTTTGCCATGGTCGTCTTCGTCTACGCGATGAGCCGCCGGGTGGTGACCAACGAGATGCTCTGGCGGATGCGCAAGCACCGTGAGGAGCAGTAAAAGCGCTAGAGCCCGAGCCAGTAGCCGGCGGCGACCAACAGGACCGTCGCCCAGCCCCAGAACATCTGGCCCCAGCCCACCTTCTTGGCCGGGATCGGGGGCCGGCGGAGCATGACCAGGGCGTAGACCGCAAGCGCCGCGATCGCCGCCGCGCCCAGCCAGGGGATCCAGCCGAGGGCGGCAAAGAGGACCGCGAGCAGGGTGCCGAGGAGGGCGGTGGCGGCCATCGAGGCCAGGCTCACCGGAAGCCCCCGCGCCCGGCGCACCGCCGCCCGGGCGTAGCGGATCGAGACCAGCGAGCGGAGCGCGAGCACGAGCCAGCTCCCCGTGGCCCACTCCGGGCTCCCGCCGCCGGCCAGGACCGCCGCCGGGGCCAGCGTCGCCGCCCCGAGCGCCCCGGCCATCTCGCCGACGAAGCTCCGCCCGCGGCCGGCGGCGTCGAGGCCGACCTTCAAAAACGCCATCGGAAGCCCGAGGAAGAGCGGCAGGAGGAAGGGCGCCTCGGCGCTCTGTAGGGCGAGGGCGAGCCCAAGGGCCGAAAGCAGCACGTAGACCCCTCCCACCTTGAGGGCGAGCAGGGTGCGGGGGTAGCGGTGGCCCCGGCGCAGGTCGGAGAGGGCGAGCTTGATCGGGTGGTGGGCGAGGAAGGCAAAAAGCCCCATGACGCCGACCCCGAGCCCGGCGGTGCTCGGGGCGAGGGCGAGGCCGAGCAGGATGGGCTCGAGGGTGAAGCCCCAGCCGCCGTGCTCGGCGGGCAGGGCGACGCTGCGGAGGAGGGAGGGCGTGCGCGTGGCCATGGCGCCCTTAGCCTACGCGTCCTCCTTGATAAGGAGGTTAAGGGCGAAGGAGACGAGGGAGAGCAACAGGGCGCCGATGAAGGCGCCGGTAAACCCCTGGACCTCGAGGGAAGTGGCCCAGGCCACGAGCCAGAGCACGAGCGCGTTCACCACCAGGGTGAAAAGCCCGAGGGTAAGGAGGTTTAGGGGCAGGGTGAGAAGGAGCAGGATCGGCCGGATGAGCGCGTTCAGAAGGCCGAGCACCAGGCCCGCCACCAGGTAGTCGTCGAGGCCGCTCCCGGGCGCGAAGTAGACGCCCGCGTAAAGCTCGCTCACCACCCAGAGCGCGAGCGTGTTCAAGAGCCAGCGCAAAAGGAGCGCCCGCATACCGGTATGCTACAGGGCGCATGGCGCGCCTGCTTCGCTTCGCCGAGCTTCGCTTTCCCCTGGACCCCGCCGCCACCTTCGGGCGGGAGGGGCCGCTCGTGCTCGAGATCGGCTTCGGGGACGGGCGGTTTCTGGTCACCCTCGCCCGCGCGCATCCCGAGTGGAACCTCCTCGGGGTCGAGGCCGCCGGGGCGAGCGTGGTGCGGGCGCTCAGGCGGCTTTGCCGCGAGGGGATCGAGCCGGTCCGGCTTTTTAAGGGGATGGCCGGGTTCGTCCTTCGGAACCTGGTGCCCCCCCGGGCCCTCGCCCGGGTCTACGTCAACTTCCCCGACCCCTGGCCGAAAAGCCGCCACGCCGAGCGGCGGCTTTTGCAGGTGCCCTTTTTTCGCCTGCTCTCGACCCGGCTGGCCGATGGGGGCGCGCTTTTTCTGACCACCGACCACCCCGACTACTTCGCCTTCGCCCTCGAGGAGGGAAGGAGGAGCGGCCTTTTCGAGGTCCAGACCCTTCCCCCACCCCCCGAGGTCCTCACCACCAAGTACGCCGAGAAGTGGAAAAAGCGCGGCCGCCGGTTTTACCACGCGGTCTTTACCAAGGTGGCCGAGGCCCGCGAGGTCTTCCCGCCGCTTAGAAAGGAGGACGGCATGCCCCACGCGATCCTCGAAGGCCCGCTTCCCGAGATCCGGGACTTCGAAAAGATGGTCCACGCCTTCCCCGGCGGGCACGCGATCTTCCTCGAGCGCACCCACCGCTATCCCGAGGGGTACTACTTCCTGGTGCGGGTGGAGGAGCCTGAGCTCGAGCTCATCCAAGAACTCCTCCTCGAGCTCCGCCCCAGCACCCACGGCCTCTACGCCGGGCTCAAGCGCTTCGGCGACCCCCTGGTCACCCCCGGAGTGCGGCACGCGGTCGGTTTTCTGGTGGACTGGCTCGCTGCCCAGGGCCTAAGGGTCCAAAAGCGCTCCTACTAAAACCCCGGGGCCCTAGGGCCCCGGGGCGAGCGGACCTTTTGGCCCTTACTCCTTGTAGATGTCCTTCCAGAGGAAGGTCCCCGAGCGCATCGGGTTGTAGTAGACGCCCTTCAGGTTGTCTCGGGTGACGATGAACGGCGACTGCGAGGGCAGCGGCACGTTCACCGCCAGGTCATGGGCGAGCCGCCCGATCTTCTTGTAGATCTCGGCCCGCTTCTCGGGATCCACGGTGGCCCGGGCCTCCTCGATCAGCTTGTCGAGCTCGGGGATGTTCAGGTTCTGCCGCTTCGCGAGCGCGCCCTTGGAGTGATAGAAGGGGTGGATGAAGTTGTCGGGGTCGGCGTAGTCGGCGATCCAGCCGAGCGGCCAGATCGGCAGCATCTTGTTCCGGGCGCTCCGCAGGTAGTCGGGCCACTGCAGGCCGCGGACGTTGACCTTGAACTTGGGATTGATCGCCTCGACGTTGGCCTTCAGCATCTCGGCGATGGTCTGGCGGAAGGTGTTGCCCTGGTTGTAGGTGATGGTGATCTCGAAGCCCTCGTCCCAGAGCTTGCCGCCGAAGGCCTTCTTGAAGTACGCCTCGGCCTTGTCGGGGTCGAACTCGTAGATCGGGATGGTCGGGTCGTAGCCGAGGAACGAGGGCGGCAGGGCCATGGTGAGCTTGACGCCGTGGCCGAGGAAGATCTCCTCGATCAGGGCGTCCTGGTCCACCAGGTGGGCGAACGCCTTGCGGACGTTGATGTCGCTGAAGAGGTCACGCGGGGTGTTCTTACCGATGTAGGGGTTATCCTTGCCCTCGACCTTGAAGTTGAAGAAGATCACCCCGGCCCCGGCGGGCGCCCAGTTCGGGTCGCTCCAGACCTTCACCCCGGGCAGGCCCCGCACCTGCGACTCGACCGTGGCCCAGTCGTTCACCGTCACCCGGTCGGCGTCGCCGCGCTTTAGGGCCTCAAGCCGGGTGGCCTGCTCCTTCACGATCTGGATCAGCACCCGCTTGATCTTGGGCTTCTTACCCCAGTACTTGTCGAAGGCCTCGGCCACCACGTTCTCGCCGTCCCACTTGACGAGCTTGTAGGGGCCGGTGCCCGACATGTGCTTGTGGAGGTAGCCCTGGCGGAGGTCCTTACCCGCCCAGTCGAGCCAGTCCTTCTTGGTGCCGCTCCACTCGCCGTGCTCGATCGCCCAGTTGGAGTCCACGATGGCGGCGCCGGCGTAGAGCAGCTTGGCGAAGAAGCTGGGGTCGGGCTTCACCAGGGTGAAGCGGAGGGTGTAGAGGTCGTCGCACTCGACGCTCTTGTCGATGAGCTCCCAGTACTTGTCGTACTCCTCCGGCGAGGCGTTCTCCCCGAGGGCGCTCTTCGCGTTCGAGTCGTAGCCGATCAGGCTCTCGGCGAAGAACCAGCCGGGCCCGTCGCCGGGGTTCGTCACCAGGATGCGCTCGAACGAGTACTCAGCGTCCCGGCAGGTCATGGGGTTGCCGGAGTGGAACTGCACGCCTTTCCGGAGGTGGAAGATGTAGGTCTTGCCGCCGTCCTTGATCTCGTAGCTGGTGGCGAGCAGCGGCTCGTACTCGGTGAGCGAGTCCTTCTTGTAGGTGTAGAGGGTCTCGTAGACGTTCTCGATGATATGCAGCGAGGCGGTGTCGTAGGCCTGCGCGGGGTCGAGGGTGTCGATGTCGCCGAAGGTCATGTAGACGTAGGTGTCCTTCGGCACCGCCGCCCAGGCGATCCCGAGAAGGAACGCGAGCGCTGCCAGGATCCCGAACTTCTTCCTCATAATCACCTCCCGTACCTTTCGTACGCGGCCCAGTATAGCAAAAAGCCCCCGCTGGCTTCGAGCGGGAGCCGTCAGGGACGGGGCTCTTAGCTTCTCGGGTCGAGGGCGTCGCGCACCGCGTCCCCGAGCAGGTTCCACCCGAGCACGAAGAGCGCGATGGCAAGCCCCGGCCAGACCCAGGTGTACCAGTACTTGAGGGGCTCGCCCGGCGGCCCCACGATCCAGTTGCGGGCGAAGTTCACCATCTGCCCCCAGTCGGCGAACCCGATCTCGGGCCCGAGGCCGAGGAAGCTCAAGGCCGCCACCGAGAGCACGATCGAGCCGATGTCAAGGCTCGCCAGGATGATCAGGGGCCCGATGGCGTTGGGCAGGACATGCTTGAAGAAGATGCGCACCGGACCGGCGCCGAGCGCCCGGGCCGCGTCCACGAAGTCCTGGGCCTTGACCTTCAGGATGTTCCCCCGGAGCATCCGGGCGTAGGTGGGCCAGCTGACGATCGCGATCGCCAGCATGATCGTGGTCAGGCTGCGGCCGAAGATGGTCACCGCCACCATCACCAGGACCAGGCCGGGGAAGGCGTAGACCGCGTCGGTGAAGCGCATCAGGGTGTTGTCCACCCAGCCGCCCAGGTAGCCGGTGAGTCCGCCGATTAGGATGCCGATGAGAAGTGCGACGCTGATCACCAGGATGCCCACGTAGAAGGCGCTCCGGGCGCCCCAGATGAGCCCGTAGAGGATGTCGTAGCCGCCCCCCGAGAGCCCGAGCGGGTACTTCCTCGAAGGGTGCTTGGGAATCGGCGAGTAGCCCTTCCGGGGGATCTTGTAGCAGGAGGCCGGGGGGTGCAGGGTCGCCTGCCAGAACTTGGGGGAGAGCGGGTTCCTGAGTACCTTGACCGCCTCGGTGCGCTTCACGCCCAGGTCGCGGAGGCAGTTTCGGCCCATGCGGTCGGCGGTGAGGGCGGGGGCGAAGATCGCCACCAGCATGAAAAAGAGCACGATCAGGGTGCCGACGATCGCCAGCGGGTTGCGGCGGAACCGCCGCCAGGCGCGGGAGCGCCAGAAGGACTCGCGCTTGGGTTTCAGGAGGGTCGCTTCGGCCATGGCTTCCTCACTCGTAGCGAATCCGCGGGTCCACCAGGGCGTAGAGCATGTCCACCGCGATGTTGGCGAGGGCGACGATGAAGGCGGTAAAGAGGGCGAACCCCAGGATCGACGGCTGGTCCAGCTGGATCGCCGCCGCCGCCGCCCACTGCCCGAGCCCCGGGAGGTTGAAGATCGTCTCGGTGATCACCACCCCGTTCAGCATGAAGGCGAACATCAGCCCGGCAAGGGTGATCACCGGGATCAGGGCGTTGCGGCGGGCGTGCTTGTAGTAGACGACCTTTTCCGGTAGGCCCTTGGCCCGGGCGGTGCGCACGTAGTCCTTGCCCAGCTCGTCGAGCATCGAGGAGCGCATCACCCGCACGATCTGGGCGCCGAGCACCAGGATCAGGGTGATGGTGGGGAGCACGAGGTGCTTGAGCGCCGCCAGGGCGACGTCGAGCCGGCCGTTTAGGAGCCCGTCGATGGTGAGTAGCCCGGTGTAGTAGCGGAACTCGCCGGCGTTCGCCTGCTGGGCGAGCTGGATGATCAGGTCGGGGGGGAGCCGGCCGATGCCGAAGAGCTTGAAGTAGCCGTAGATCACCGCCACCAGCGCGATGCCCAGCACGAAGGTGGGCAGCGACCAGAAGACCACCGCCAGCACCCGGATCAGCTGGTCTAAGAAGCGGTCCCGGTAGATGGCGGCGAGCGTCCCCAGCCAGACCGAAAAGAGCAGGGTGGGCAAAAAGGCGTAGAGCACGAGCTCGGCGGAGACCGGGAGCCGGGTGGCGATGGATTCGAGCACCGGCTTCTTATCCACCCGGGAAAACCCCAGGTTCCCCTGCAGGGCGTTTTTCAGCCAGGTCCAGTACTGCACGTAAAAGGGCGCGTCCAGGTTGTACTGCTTGATGATCTCGTCGATGTGGGCGAGCTGCTGCTCGCTCTTCACGTAAGCGGCAGCCCGCGCCGTCGGGGGCAGGAACTGGAGAAGCCCGACGATGACCACCGAGACCACGAAGAGCACGATGGGCAGCTGCAAAAGCCTCCGGATCGCGTAGGTGAGCACGTTCGCCTCCTCGGCCTAGCCGGCCGCTTTCCGAGTTTACAAAATGCGGGGGGCCGGATGGCCCCCCGCCTGGGCACGTCCGCCCTACTTCTTGGCGATGTCCTTCCAGAGGAACTCGCCCGAGCGCATCGGGTTGTAGTAGACCCCGACGACGTTGTCCCGGGTGACCATGAAGGGCGAGGGCAGCGGGTAGGGCACGAAGGGCACGATCTCGTAGCCGCGGTGCCCGACCTTGGAGTAGAGCTCGGCGCGCTTTTTGGGATCGGTGATGCTCCGGGCCTCCTCCACCAGGCGGTCGAGCTCGGCGTCCTTAAGCCCGATCTTGTTCCCGTAGTAGCCGCGGGAGTGGTAGTAGGTGTAGACGAAGTTGTCGGGGTCGGCGTAGTCGGCGCCCCAGCCCAGCACGAAGACCGGGAGCTGGCGCTTCGAGACCGCCCGGATGAAGTCGGGCCACTGCACGCCCTGGACGTTGATCTTGAACTTGGGGTTGATCTCCTCGATATTCGCCTTCAACATCTCGGCGATGGTCTGACGGGTGGTGTTCCCCTCGTTGTAGAGGATGGTGAGCTCGAAGCCCGTCTCCCAGAGCTTGCCCCCGAAGGCCTTCTTGAAGTGGGCCTCGGCCTTGTCGAGGTCGAGGTTGTAGATGGGGATGTTGGGGTCGTAGCCGAGGAACGAGGGCGGCAGGGACATGGTGAGCTTGACCCCGTGGCCGAGGTAGAGGTCCTCGATGATCGCGTCCTGGTCGAAGGCGTAGGCAAAGGCCTTGCGGACGTTCACGTCCTGGAAGAAGTCGGGGGGCACGCCCTTGCCGTCGAGCTTGCCCGAGCCCAGGTAGGGGTTGTCCTGGGTCGAGGGATTTTGGTTGAAGAAGATCGCGCTCGCCACCGCCGGCGCCCAGTTCTTGTCCTCCCAGACCTTGACCCCGGGCAGGCCGCGGATCTGGGACTCGAGGGTGGCGCGGTCGTTGATCGTCACCCGGTCGGCGTCGCCGCGCTTTAGGGCCTCGATGCGGGTGGCCTGCTCGTCCACCACCTGCACGAGCACCTTCTTGATCGCGGGCTTTTTGCCCCAGTAGCCGTCGAAGGCCTCGGCGACGACGTTCTTGCCGTCCCACTTGACGAGCTTGTAGGCTCCGGTGCCCGAGGCGTGGTTGTGGAGGTAGCCCTGGCGGAGGTCACGCCCGATCCAGTCCTTCCAGTCCTCCTTGGTGCCGCTCCACTCGCCGTGCTGAATCGCCCACTTGGAGTCGATCACCGAGGAGGCGGTGTACATCAGCTTGGCGAAGAAGCTGGGGTCGGGCTTGACCAGGTGGAACTTGACGGTGTAGAGCCCGTCGCACTCCACGCTCTGGTCGATCTTCTGCCAGTACTCCTCGAGGAAGGCCTCAAGCTTCTTGGGGTCGGGGTTCTCGCCGAGCACGTCGGCGGCCGCCGCCTTGGCGTTGACGTCGTAGCCCACCAGGCTCTCGGCGTAGAACCAGCCGGCGGAGTCGCCGGGGTTCGTGACCAGGAGGCGCTCGATCGAGTACTCCACGTCGCGGCAGGTCATCGGGTTGCCGGAGTGGAACTTGACGCCCTTGCGGAGCTGGAAGGTGTAGGTCTTGCCGTCCTCGCTCACCGAGTAGCTCACCGCCAGCGCCGGCTCGTACTCGGTGAGGGAGTCCTTCTTGTAGGTGTAGAGGGTCTCGTAGATGTTCTCGAGGATGTAGCCCGAGGCGGTGTCGTAGGCCTGGGCGGGGTCGAGGGTGTCCACCTCGCCGAAGGTCATGTGGACGAAGGTGTCCTTCGGGGTGGCGAAGGCGAGGCCCAGCGCGAGGGCCGCCGCCAGCGTCAGAATCCTTCCGTGTTTCATACCTGCTCCTTTCCTTGCACTCCCACTTGGGGGCAACGGGCCCATTATACCCCGGGCCGGAGCTCGCTTCGGTCGAGGGTATAGCGCTCGAGGGCGTCGGGGTTCAGCGTGACCCCGATCCCTGGGCCCTCGGGGACGGGCATCAGGCCGCCCTTGGCCTCGAGGGGCTCGTTCACCACGTCCACCTCCCAGTAGCGGCTCGCCGAGCTGGTGTCGCCGGGGAGGGTGTAGTTCGGGAGGGTGGCGGCGTGAATCGCGTGGGCCCGGCCCACCCCGGTCTCGAGCATCCCGCCCATCCAGACCGGAATCCCGAAGGCCCAGGCGAGGTCGTGGACCCTCCTCGCCTCGGCGTGGCCGCCCACCCGGGCGACCTTCACGTTGATCACCCGGGTGGCGTCGGCTTCGAGAGCGGCCCGGGCGGTCTCCTTCGAGACGATCGACTCATCCAGGCAAAGGGGCGTCTGGATCCGGGCCTGGAGCTTCGCGTGGTCGGCGAGGTCCTCGTAGTGGAGGGGCTGCTCGATGTATTCGAGGTGGAAGTCGTCGAGCGTCTGAAAGACGCGGTAGTCGGAAAGGCGGTAAGCCGAGTTCGCGTCTACCGAGAGGGGGGCGTCGGGGTAGGCTTCGCGCACCGCTTGGACCACGGCCACGTCCCAGCCCGGCTTGATTTTGAGCTTGATGCGGCGGTAGCCCTCGTCCAGGTAGCGGCCGACGAGCTCGATCGTTTTCTCGACGCTCTCCTGGATCCCGAGCGAGACCCCGACCGGGACCTCTTTTCGCACCCCGCCGAGGAGCTGGTAGAGGGGGACGCCCTGGGCGCGGGCGAAGAGGTCCCAGGCGGCCATCTCGACCATGGCCTTGGCCATGCGGTTGCCTCGGAGGGCGTCGAGGGCGAGCCTCAAGTCCTCCGGGCTAAGAAAGCGCTTGCCCAGGACGCGGGGCAGGAGCGCACTTTCGAGCAGCTCCTTCGCCCCCGCCAGGGTCTCCTCGCGGAAAAGCGGCAGGGGGGTCATCACCCCCTCGGCATAGCCCTCGGCCCCCTCACCCTTCAGGACAAGGAGCAAGAGGACTCGCTCGGTCTGGACTCCGAACGAGGTCTCGAAGCGAAACTTCAAGGGCATCCTCAGGGTGTATAGCTCCGCGGCCTCGATGCGCATGGCCTTAGCTTAGCCGCCCGAGGCCGGTGGCGAGGCGCTCGGCGACGGCGTCCGCGTCCAGGCGGCAGTTCGCGGCGTCTAAAACAAGGTCGAAAAGTACTTCATCGGGGAGCGTAAGCTCAAGACCGTTCAGACGAAGAAAGGTGTCAGCAAGGGCGAAGGCGGTGCGTTTGTTGCCGTCTACAAAAGGGTGTCCCTTGGCAACACCCACCAGGTAGGCGGCGGCTTTGGCGGCGAGGGTGGGGTAGCGTTCTTTTCCGCCGAAGCCGCTTTTTGGGAGTTCAAGCGCCGCTTCCAGACGGCCCTCGTCCAAAAGCCCGTGCCGCCCGCCGAAGCTTTCAATGAGGTCGTGGTGGATGGCGAGCGCAAGGCGCTTCGTAAGGTATTTAGGCATCGGCGAGCTTCTGATAAAGCCGCTCGCGCTCGTTCTTGGAGCGGAGGTAGGCGAGGGCGGCTTCGATCTCTTCGGGACCTACCTCGGGACCGGTGACGATAAGCGTATTGCCCACCACGTGAAGCTCGACCTCGCCGCCGGGGGCGAGCCCTAGGAGCTCCAGTACCTCTTTGGGAAGCACCAGACCCCAGGAATTTCCGATGCGGGTAAGCTTCTTGCGCACGCGGTTATTCTAACGTGGTAAGAACAAAAGGGGAGCGGTAAGCTCAAGGGAAATGGCGCGGACCGTACTGGTGACCGGGGCCGCGAGCGGCATCGGCGCCGCGATCGCGGAGGCTTTCGAGGGCGAGGGCTACCGCGTTTTCCGGGTGGACCTCCGCGCTCTTCCGGGCGAGGACGCGTTTCAGGCCGACCTCAGCGACCCTGAAGAGGTGGCCCGGGTGGCCGGCTGGGCTCTGGCCCGGGGCGGGGTGGACGTACTCGTCAATAACGCGGGCTTCCAGCACGTCGCGCCCATCGAGGACTTCCCTCTCGAGGTCTGGCAGCGGATGCTCGGCGTCATGCTCACCGCCCCCTTCCTCCTTACGAAGGCCTTTCTCCCCCGGATGAAGGAAAAGGGCTGGGGACGGATCATCAACATCGGCTCGATCCACAGCCAGGTGGCGAGCCCCTACAAGGCCGGCTACGTGAGCGCGAAGCACGGGCTTTTGGGGCTCACCAAGGTGACCGCCCTCGAGGCCGGCCCCTATGGCGTCACCGCCAACCTGATCTGCCCCGCCTACGTGCGCACCCCGCTCGTAAAGGGGCAGGTCGCGGACCAGGCGAAAAACCTCGGGATCCCCGAGGCCGAGGTGATCGAGAGGGTGATGCTCGAGCCCGCCGCCATCAAGCGCCTGGTCGAGCCCCAGGAGGTCGCCCGCCTCGCCCTCTACCTCGCAAGCGACGCCGCCCAGTCCATCACCGGCGCCTGCATTCCCATGGACCTGGGCTGGACGGCGCGGTAGGTGCCGGGACTGGCGCGGAACCCGGCAAACCAGAAGGGCGGCTTTGCCGTGGTCTGCACCCGGGAAACTTCAATGGTGATATGATGGGTATATGGTGAATAGCTTGGCAACTGGTGAAAAGGGGGGACCGTTCCTGGTCCGCCTGGACCGCCAGGGGCGTTTGATCGTACCGGCCTCCTTGCGCCACGCGCTTGGGCTTGGGCCCGGGGATCGCCTGGTCTTGTGGCGAGAAGGTGACCGCTTGGTAATCGAGCGCTTTGAGGCGGTAGAGGAGGCCATCTGGCGAGAGATGGCTGAGGTGGAAGGCGATCTGGCCACGGAGTTGATCGCCGATCGGCGCCGTGAGGCCGAGCGGGATGGCTGAGCGGGTTCTGCTCGATGCCTCGGCGCTCCTTGCCTACCTCCACCGGGAGCCGGGCTACGACGCGGTACGTCACGCCATTCGCGAAGGCGCGGCGATCGGAACCGTGAACCTCGCCGAGGTGCTTGGAAAGGTGCGTGAGAAAGGCCGGGACGCGGCGAAGATCCATCGCGCGCTAAGGGTCCTTGGCCTCGAGGCCCTCCCCTTCGAGGAGGAGGACGCGGTGCTCGCTGGCACGCTCAGCCCTCTGGCGAGAAGCCGCGGCCTCGCCCTCGGCGACCGGGCCTGCCTTGCCCAGGCGATGCGCCGAAAGATGCCGGTGCTCACCGCCGACCGGGTTTGGGCGGAACTCGGCCTTGACGTCGAGGTGCGGGTAATCCGGTAAATCTCCCAGGCGCCGTCAAGCGCCCTTTCAGGTTCGGGAGGCCGCCTTCCTCGCAAACGACGCCGTCCAGTCCATCCCCGGCGCCTCTCTGCCGATGGACCTCGGCTGGACGGCGCGGTAGGCGCCCTTTCGTATGGGCTGGCTGCTTTTCTTACTCTTAGAATAACGCCAAAGTTTTCCGAGAAAGGTGGCCAGTACCCTCGCGGCCGCCCGTCCGCACCCGCTACCCTGGCGCCGGAAGGGACATAAGGGGTGGGCGTCCGATATCCGGCGCTACAGAATGCCGCTTTCCGGCGGATTCTCCTCGCGGGACTCGGTTCCACGCTCGGAAGCCAGATGAGCGTCTTCGCGCTCGGGGTGGCCCTTTACCTGGCCACCGGGTCGGTGGCCAGCTTGGCCGGGCTCTGGGCGGTGCGGGTGGCTTCGAGGCTCGTTGTTCAACCTTTTACTGGAGCCCTTGCCGATCGCTGGGATCGCCGCCGGCTTTTGATTGGCGGCTACGTTTTAAGCGGCTTGGTTTCCGCTTCTTTCGCCTTGGTCATGATCACACCTTGGCTTGTCTACCCGCTGGTGTTCCTGGCCCAGTCGCTCGAGGGCCTGGTGGGTCCGGCGCTGGGGGCTGTGGTGCCGAGGATTCTCCCCAGGTCCTCGCTGGTCTCGGCCAACGCGCTTTTGGCCCTGGGCCAGCAAGTAATGGGCGCGTTGGGCCCGGCCTTGACGGGTTTGCTCTACGCCTATTTGGGCCCGCTGCCGCTTTTCTTATTCGACGGCCTGAGCTTTTGGGCAGTTGCCCTGGCGGTCTGGACGCTTCCCGCCGAGGTCGGTGCCGTACCCGTGGGATCTTCCGTTTCGCTGTTCGCGGAGGTCCGGGAAGGCTTTTTCTATGCCCTTCGTGATCGGGCGGTGCTTCTCTTACTCGGACTATCCTTCCTCGTCTCGCTCTTCTGGCGCACGGTGGAGATCGCCGCGGTACCGCTGGCGCTACGGGAAGCCTCGCTTGGCACCGAGGGGCTTGGGCTTTTCTTTTCCAGCCTGGCGCTTGGGGGTACGCTCGCCAGCGCCTGGCTCGGAGCCCGGGCGCGGACGGTTCCCAGGCTTTCGTGGATCGCGCTTTTTTATGGCTTGGTGGGGCTTCCCTTTTTGATGAGCGCTGGGCGGACCGAGGGCGGGGTCTGGGTGCTCGCCTTCTTCCTTTCCGGCGCGGCGTTCAGCTTGGCAAGCGTGTTCGCAAACGCCTACCTTCAGGCCCGCGTGCCGGCGGCGTTTTTAGGGCGGGTGCTCGGGCTCGTGCGGATGGCCCTGGCCCTCGGCGTGTTGCCCGTACTCGTCGGCATCGAGCCCCTGACTCGCGCGCTCGGGGCCGCCGGGGTTTTGCCGCTTGCAGCGGCGGTTTTGCTCTTTGGTGCAGCGGTGGGCGCGTTTATCGGCGGGCGGGTGGACCTGCGCGCGTAGCCGCGGGCTTCGATTTTTGCCTAGGGCTCCTGCCAGGGAACGCCGGGCTTTTTAAAGTCCCGGTCGAACGACAGAACGGTGGCGTTTTCCCTCCCCGCCAAAAGCGCAGGGAAGGCGTCGTCGAAGTCCACCCTCTTTTCCGCCATGAGCCGAAGCGCGCCAAAGACGAGGTCTTCCTCCAGAACTTCAATCGCTTTGAGCCGGAGCACGATGCCGAGCACGCGCTCGATCGCTTCCGGCGTGTACGCGTAGTAGCCCTTGAGCACATAGACCGCGGTGGCGACGTGGAGGGGATGTACGAGGAGCCGCGAGCCCTCCTCCTCCGCTTGTTTTACGAAGCCCCGGGCTCGGGCGTAGAGGTCCTCGGGGGTCCGGGTGGCGAGGCGCAAGAGGACATTGGCGTCGAGCACAAAAGTTTTCAAGGCCGCTCCTTTTTAAAGCGCGCCCGCGCCGCCGCCTCTTTTTCGGCCTTAAGCCCGGGGAAGGGCTTTTGGGCCTTCAGGATCAACTGGTCAAGCTCCTCGGCCCGGTAGCGGCGGCGGGGGACCAGCGTGATCCGGTCGTTCTCGACTTCCACCAGGAGCTCGTCGCCGGGCTTGAGTCCGAGCTCTTCCCGGACCTTTTTGGGGAGGGTAAGTTGTCCCTTGGAAGTAAGGGTAGTTTTCATCTCCTTACCTAGGTTAGCACGTAAGGAGAAGGCGGGCCTTTAGGCCCGCCCCTCGCGGTTAAGAGACCTGCTAAAACCGCTCGGCGACGGTCTTCATCTGCAGGAAGAGCCTCAGGTAGTCGTGGCTTCCGGTCTTGGCGCCGGTGCCGGAGAGGTTGAAGCCGCCAAACGGCTGGACGCCCACCAGGGCGCCGGTGATCTTGCGGTTGAAGTAGAGGTTCCCCACGTGGAACTCGCGCCGGGCGCGCTCGAGCACCTCCCGGTCCCGCGCGTAGACCCCGCCGGTGAGGCCGTAGATGGTGTCGTTCGCGATCTCGAGGGCCTCGTCGAAGTTTTTCACCTTGATCACGCTCAAGACCGGGCCGAAGATCTCCTCCTGGGCGATTTTCGCCTTGGGCGGTACGTCGGTGAAGATCGTGGGGGCGATGAAGAACCCGGGCCCCTCGAGCTTTTCCCCGCCCAAGACGAGCTGGCCCTCGTTCTTGCCGAGCTCGATGTAGTGGAGGATCTTCTTCTCCTGGGCGGCGTTGATCACCGGCCCCATGTCGGGGTTTTCCTCGGCGGGGCCAACCGAGAGGGCGCGGGTCTTAGCCTCGACCTTCTCCATCAAGAGGTCGTGGACCTCTTCCAGCACGATGAGCCGGCTCGCCGCCGAGCACTTCTGGCCGGAAAAGCCATAGGCGCTTTGGATGATGCCCTGGGTAGCGAGGTCGAGGTCGGCGCTCTTATCGACGATGATCGCGTCCTTGCCGCCCATCTCGGTGATGACCCGCTTCAAAAACCGCTGCCCCGGGCGGACCTCGCCGGCGGCCTTGTTGATCCAGCTGCCGACCTCGAGGCTCCCCGTAAAGTTGATAAACCGCGTCTTCGGGTGCTCGACCAGGTAGGCCCCCACCTCCTCGCCGATCCCGGGCAGGAAGTTGAGCACCCCGGGGGGCAGGCCGGCCTCCTCCATGATCTCGAAGACCTTGTAGGCGACCACCGAGGAGTCCTCGGCGGGTTTGGCCACCACCGTGTTCCCCACCGCGATCGGCCCGGCGAACATACCGGTGTAGATCGCCACTGGGAAGTTCCAGGGGCTGATCGAGACCCCGGCGCCCAAGGGGATGTAGAAGGACTCGTTGTCCTCACCGGGGAAGGGCACCACCTCGATCGCCTCCGGGCCCTTAAAGCGGAGCGCGGCCCGGGCGTAGTACTCGAGGAAGTCAATCGCCTCGGCGACGTCGGCGCTGGCCTCGATCCAGTTCTTGCCCACCTCGTAGACCATCCAGGCGGTGAGCTCGGTCTTCCGCTTTCGCATCAGGTGGGCGGCCTTCAAGAGCACCCGGCTCCGGGCCTCCTGGTCCCAGCGCTTCCAGGAATCGAAGGCCCGCCAGGCCGCTTCCAGCGCCGCATCGGCGTCCTCCTTTCGGGCTTTCGCCACCCGGCCGACGACGCGGGAGGGGTCCGAGGGGTCGAGGGAGTCGAGGAAGGCGCCGGTGAAGACCCGCTCGCCGTCGATGACCAGCGGATACTCCTTCCCAAACTGGGCCCGAACCTCGTCCAGGGCCCGCTTCATGGCCTTTTTGCTCTCTTCGGTCTCGAAACGCTCGATCGGTTCGTTCCTGAAGGGCTCTACCGTCATGCTTCACCCCTTTCCTAGGACTTAAGAAGCCCCTTTAGCACGAAAAGCGCGTTCTCGGGCCGTTCGGCGATGCGGCGGGAGAAGTAGGGGTACCAAGCCTCGCCGAAGGGCACATAGGCGCGGGTGGTGTAGCCCTCGCGGGCGGTCTTTCTCTGAAGCGCCGGGCGCACGCCGTAGAGGAACTGAAACTCGTAGAGGTTTCTCGGGATCTCCTTTGCCTTGGTCCAGTCCTTGGCCCAGCGGATGAGGACGTCGTCGTGGGTGGCGATGGCGGTGGGATTTCCCGCGAGCAGGTTCTTCTCGACCAGGGCCTTGAACTTCTCGCGGATGGTGGGAAGGTCCTGGTAGGCGAGCTCGGGAGGCTCGGCGTAGGCGCCCTTCACCACCCGGATGTTCGGCCGGTAGGGGAGCAGGGATTCAAGGTCCGCCTCACTCCGCTTTAAGTAGGACTGGAGCACGATGCCGACGTTCTCAAAGCCCGCCTCGCGCATGGCGCGGTAGACCGAAAGGGTCTTATCCACCCGGGGGGAATCTTCCATGTCGATGCGGATGAAGACGTCGCCCTTTTGGGCAAGTGTAAGGATCTCGCCGAGGAGCTCCTTCGCGAGCTCCTCGCTCGTATCCAGGCCGAGCTGGGTGAGCTTGACCGAGACGTAGCGGGGGTAGGGCAGGGTGGCGAAGGCCTCCACCGTCTTCTTGATCTCCTCGGCGAAGGCCCGGGCCATAGCCTCGTCTTCCACCATCTCGCCGAGCACGTCGAGGATCGCGTGGATGCCGTCTTCTTCCAGGCGGTGGACGGCGGAAAGGGCTTCTTCTAGCGTCTCCCCGGCGATGAAGCGCCGGGCGAGGCGCATGCCATAGCGGCGCACCAGCCGCTCGACCTCGGGCCGGTTTGCGATGAAGAGCACGCTCTTTCGCCAAAGGCTCACGGGGCCACCTCCAGGGCTTCGGCGAGCCGGCTCGCCACCAGGGCCTTGAAGCGCTCGATGTGGGCGCGGGCGGCTTGGGCGGCGGCCTCGGGGTTTCGGGATTTTAGGGCCTCGACGATCGCGCGGTGTTCGGCCAGGGTTTTCGGGCTTTGGTTCTCGTCGGCGGAAAAGCGCCGGGCGAGCGCGAGCTTGGCGTCGAGCTGGTGGAAGAGCCGTTCCAGCTCGCGGTTTTTGGAGAGCGCCACCAGCCGGGCGTGGAAGCGGGCGTCGGCGCGGGTCTGCGCGGCGAGGTCGGCCCTCGGGATCTCGTGGAGGGCGGCCTCGAGCTGGGCGAGCTCTTCGAGCTCGCCTCCCGAGGCTCTGAGCGCGGCGAGGCGGGCGGCCTCGGCCTCGAGCGCCGCCCGCACCTCGTAGACCTCGGCCACCTCGGCGGGCGAGAGCACCCGCACCCGGGCCCCCCGCCCGGGCAGGAGCTCGGCGAGGCCCTCTTGGGCGAGCCTGAGGAGCGCCTCCCGTACCGGGGTGCGGGAAACGCCGAGTTTCTCGGCGAGCTCGACCTCGAGCATGCGCGCGCCGGGGGCGAGCTCCCCTTCGACGATCGCGGATTTGAGCCGGTCGTAGACGGCCTCGCGGATCAGGGTGGGGCGTTCGACGCGCATTCTGTATACAGAATACACGGCTCCTCCGGGGCGGGCGTCCCGGGGCCGGGCGTAGACTGGGGATGAAGGTGGGAAAAGTGCGGATTGGGGTTTTGCTCCTGCTCCTTTTGAGCCTGGCCCAGGCCCAGCGGGTGGCCCGCCTCGCCGAGATCGAGGCCTACCCCGCCGCCTTCGCCGGGGAGGAGGTTTTGCTCGTTGGCTACCTCTGGCCCTGGTACTGGGGGACGCCGCTTTTTTGCCAGGGGCTCCCCCTCGCCCGGGGGAGCCAGGCCAAGACCCGCTCCGACCCGCTCTTTTGCGACGGGACCCGGGTGGCCTTCGTCTGGGGGACGGCGGGGCGCTACGGGCGGGGGCCGCTATGGGT
>WFXV01000074.1 GCA_015490435.1 Thermaceae bacterium | reverse complement strand
CTCGGGGGCGGGGCCGGGGTGTAGCCGCCCCGGAGCACGGCGGCAAAAAGCTTTTCCGCGAGCGCGGGCCGCCGCGCCAGGGCCTCGGCGGAGACCACGAGCACCCCGCTTCCCGCTTCGATGAGCGCCCCCGGGGCGTAGTCCTCGAGGGTGAGGGCGGCGCCCCCCGGGGCCGGCCGGGGGAGGAAGCGGCCGAAGAGCGCGGTCTCGTCGGGCTCGGGAAGGTAGAAGAAGGCGGGCGGGCGCGCCGGGCGAAGGACCCGGCCCCCCTCGGGATGGCCCCGGACGACGGCGAGCCCTTCGCCCCGGGGGACGAGGGCGAGGGCCGGGTCTTCGGGCAGGGCGGCGAGCCGGGGCGCGAGGAAGCCGCCGAGCTGCCCCTCGAGGTCAAAGCCCACGGGGGTGACCAGAAAGAGCGACGCCTTCCCCGCGAGGAGGAGTGAAAGCGCCGCCTTCACCTCGGGCTGGCCGTAAAGGGGGTCGGGGTTGCGCGCGGGCCGGCTGGGGGAGGGAAGTGCGGCTTCGAGTTCGGCTTGGTTTACGCGACGCACGCCCTTACTTTAGCCTGGGGGTATGCCGAGAAGGCTTCCCGTCCTGGCGATGATCCTGGCCGGCGGCCGGGGGACCCGGCTCTACCCCCTGACCGCGAAGCGTTCCAAGCCGGCGGTCCCCTTCGGGGCCAAGTACCGCATCATCGACTTCGTGCTCAACAACCTGGTGAACTCCGGCATCTACTCGATCTACGTCCTCATCCAGTATAAGGCCCAGTCGCTCACCGAGCACATCCAGCGCTACTGGCGGTTCGGCTCGTTTCTGGACGACCACTTCATCGTCCTGGTGCCGGCCCAGATGTACCTCTACGAGGAGCTCGGGCCGGTCTGGTACCGGGGCACCGCCGACGCCATCTACCAGAACCTCCACCTGATCGAGAACCACGACCCCGAGACGGTGGCGGTCTTCGGGGGCGACCACATCTACAAGATGGACGTCCGCCAGATGCTTGACTTCCACCTGCAAAAGGACGCCGACGTCACCATCGCCGCCTACCCGGTGCCGATCGAGGAGGCCAGCCGGTTCGGGGTCATCCAGGTGGACGAAAAGGGGAGAATCCTTTCCTTCGAGGAAAAGCCGAAGCACCCGAAGCCGATGCCCGGCGACCCCTCCCGGGCGCTGGTTTCCATGGGGAACTACCTCTTCAAGACCCGGGTCCTCGAGACCCTCGTGCGCGAGGACGCCGAGCGCGAGGACTCCTCCCACGACTTCGGCAAGGACGTGCTTCCCCGGGCGCTCAAGGAGGGCTACCGGCTTTTCGCTTACGACTTCTTCCAAAACCGGATCCCGGGCGAGGGGGAGAACACCTACTGGAAGGACGTGGGCACGGTGGACGCCTACTTCGAGGCCAGCATGGACCTGGTGGCGGAGCGGCCCTCGTTTGACCTTTTCAACCCCGAGTGGCCGCTTCGGACCGCGAACCTCTTCTCCCCGCCGGCCAAGTTCGTGCGCGAGGAGGAGGGCCGGGTGGGGCAGGCGATCAACTCGCTGATCGCGGGCGGCGTGGTGGTCTCCGGCGGGACCGTGCGGCAGTCGGTGCTCTTTCGGCGGGTACGGGTGAACTCCTGGGCGCTCGTCGAAAACAGCGTGCTCTTCGACGACGTCGACGTGGGGCGGCGCGCGAGGCTCCGGAACGTGATCGTGGACAAGGAGGTGCGGATCCCGCCTGGGCTCGAGCTCGGCTACGACCTCGAGGCCGACCGCGCCCGCGGCCTCACCGTCACCCCCGGCGGGGTGGTGGTGGTGCCCAAGGGGTACGTCTTCGAGTGAAGCCGGAGGGCGTCTTCGTCTACGGCACCCTGAAGGCGGGGGAGCGCGCCGAGCGCCTCGCCGAGCGGGCGGGGCTCGTTTCCCGGCTCCCGGCGGTGGCCGAGGGGCTTGTGCTCTTCGCCCTCCCCGCCGGCTACCCGGCGGCGGTGGCCGGCGAGGGGCGGGTCGAGGGGGAGTTTTTGGTGTTTCAGGACCTCGAGGCCGCCCTCAGGCTCCTCGACCGCTTCGAGGACGCCGGGGAGGAGTACGTGCGGCGCGCGATCGAGGTCAAAACCCCCGGGGGGCCGCGCCTCGCCTGGGTCTACCTCTATCCCAGCGAGGAGGCCGTGCTCCGGGCGGGGGGGAGGCGGATCGCCGGTGGGCGCTGGTCGGGACGTCTACGCGCGGAGCCTTAAGCCCAGGGCCGCGGTCGAGTTCCTGAGCGAGCGCCTCTACCGGCCGCTCGCCCACCTCCTCGTGCGCCTCTTGCTCAAAAGCCCCGTCCGGCCCGAGCACCTGGTGCTCTTCCAGGGGGCGATCGGAGCCCTCGCCGCCCTCCTGCTCGCCCGCGGGGCCGATGCCTGGGCCGCGGGCTTGCTCGTGTTCCGGGCGGTCCTCGACAACGCCGACGGCCAGCTTGCCCGGGCCCGGGGGGAGGCGAGCCAGCTCGGGCGCTACCTCGACACCGAGGTGGACCTCCTCACCAACCTGTTGCTCTTTTTCGCCCTCGGGCTACGCGCCGAAAGCCCCGGCCTCGCCGGGATCGCCTTCTTGCTGCTCGTTCTTCTGCTCTCCGCCGACTACGCGGCGAACTCCCCGAAAAAACTCCCTAAAACCCGCGGCCCCGAGCCCTGGGCGGGGTGGCTCGAGGCCTTCTACCGCGTCTTCTTCGGCCCGCAGGACGCCTTCTTCGGCCGGCTCTTCGCCCGCGGCCTTCCCCCCTGGTACCGTACCTGGCTTGCGAACCTCGGGCTTTCCACCCAACACACCCTGCTCGCCCTTTTGCTCTGGCTTGGGCGGCCCGAGCGCTACCTGATCTGGGTCGTGGTCGCTTTTGGCCTCAGCCTCATTGGGTATCTTTTCCTCGTATGGCGTACCCCATCCCCACCGTCGCCGCCCTCGCGGTGAGCCCCCGGGGGCGGGTCTTGATCGTGCGCACCACGAAGTGGCGGGGGCTATGGGGGGTTCCCGGCGGCAAGATCGAGTACGGTGAGCGGATGGAGGCGGCCCTGCTCCGGGAGTTCGCCGAGGAGGTGGGGCTCGCCCTCAGGGACGTGCGCTTCGCCCGGCTCGACGAGATGGTGGGGGACCCGGCCTTTTACAAGCCCGCCCACTTCATCCTGATCAACTACTTCGCCCGCACGGATTCGGAGGCGGTGCGGCCGGGGGAGGAGATCGCCGAGTGGGCCTGGACCCCGCCGGAGCAGGCGCTCGCGTATCCCCTGAACGTCTACACCGAGCGGCTCGTTTCCGCCTACCTGGAGGCGCGGCCCTATGGCTAGGCGGGCGCTGGTCACCGGCTCGGCCCGGGGGATCGGCCGGGCGATCGTCCTCGCGCTCGCCGAGGCGGGGCTCGACGTCGCCGTCCACTACCGGAAGAGCCGGGAGGACGCCGAGAAAACGCGGCGGGAGACGGAAGCGCTCGGGGTGCGGGCGGTGCTCGTCGCCGGCGACGTCGCGAGCCCCGAGGGG
>WFXV01000073.1 GCA_015490435.1 Thermaceae bacterium | reverse complement strand
CTCGTGGAAGGCGTCGAGGCAGATCAGCGTGGCCAGGGTGCCGAGGGCGGTCCGGGTCGTCTGAACGCCCCACGCCCCCGGGCGGACGAGGGCCTTTTTCTCCGCCGGCATCAGCCGGAGCTTTTCCGGGCGGGCAAGCACCGTGCCCTTTGGGCTGACCCAGAACCCCCAGTTCCGCACCCCGAGCCCGAGGAGGTAAACCCCGCGGCTCGGCTCCTCGTCCAGGCGGGGAGCAAGCCAGGTGCCGGCGAAAAGGTAGGTCCGGTGCCGGCGCGCCGCCTCGACGAAGGCCTCCCGGTAGAGGGGCCAGGCGGCGAGGGCGCGGTAGCGGTAAAAGCCCAGGGGACCAAGGGCGATCGCCCGCGGCCCCAGCAAGGGGAGCCAGCGGAGGGCCGCTTGGGTGGCGGTTTTCGCCTTCAAGACCTCGGGCGGGGCATCGAGCCAAAAGAGCAGGGGGAACCCGAAGAGCTCGGGGAAGGCCACGATCCGCCCGGCGTCCTCGGGGGCGGGGGCCAGAGCCTCGGCGACCACTTGGTCCACCGCTTGCCGGAAGGCCTTTGGGCTTTTGTAGCGGGCGGGGTCGAGGGGGGCCTGAACCGCCGCCAGGTAGACCCGCATAGGGCTTAGTTTAGCCGGAAGGAGGCCGACGCTTTACAAAGTTAAACTCGTATACTACACTCTGGTATCTGAAGTATGCCCCCTCGGGGGCTTTTAGAGTGGAGGGAGAAGAGATGCCGCTTCTGGGAGAACAGGAACAGCAGATCGTCAAGGAACGCCTCGGGAACCTGACCCGGGACGTGGAGATCGTGCTCTTTACCGATAGCTCGACGGTGATCGCGCCGGGCAAGGAGCCCTGCATCTACTGCAAGGAGACCGAGCAGCTCCTCCGGGAGATCGAGCCGCTTTCCGACAAGGTGCACCTCGTGGTCTACGACCTGGCCAGCGAGGAGGGGAAGAAGAAGGCCGAGGAGATGCGGGTCGAGGCCGCGCCCACCATCATCCTGCGGGAGAAGGGCTCGGACGCGGTCAACATCCGCTACCGCGGGATCCCGGCCGGCTACGAGTTCGCCAGCCTGCTCGAGGACATCGAGATGATCGGCCGCGACGGGCACGGCCTGCCGGACGACGTGGTCAAGGAGCTCAACGAGCTGCCCCAGGAGGTGATCCTCCAGGTCTTCGTCACCCCCACCTGCCCCTACTGCCCCCAGGCGGTGCGCACCAGCCACCGCTTCGCCTACGCCTCGCCCAAGGTGATGGGGGAGATGATCGAGGCCCAGGAGTTCCCCTCGCTCGCCGACAAGTACCACATCCACGGGGTGCCGGACACGGTCATCAACCACGGCGCCCAGCGGATCCTCGGCGCCCAGCCGGTTTCGGCGTTTTTGGACGCGATCCGCAAGGCGGTGGGCGCCACCGCTTAAGCCCGGCTCGAGGACTTGGGGCGGCCGGAATCCCGGCCGCCCCTTCGCTTTCTCACCCGGCTTTTGTACCCTACCGGTATGCGACGCTTCGGCCCCGTGCTCCTGGCACTGGCCGCCCTGCTCGCCGCCTGCGGCAGCAAGGGCGCCTACAAGAACGTGGATCCCGAGGACCTCCACGCCCACCTCGACGACCCCGGCGTGGTGGTGGTGGACGTGCGTACCCCCGCGGAGTACCAAAGCGGCCACGTGCCCCGGGCCATCAACCTGCCCCTACAGGAGATCGAGGACTGGGCCGGGGATCTGCCCAAGGACAAGACCGTCTATCTGATCTGCAACTCTGGGAACCGGTCCACCAAGGCCGCCGAGTACCTCAAGGAGAAGGGGTACAAGAACCTGAGGAACGTCACCGGGGGCACCAAGGCCTGGGTGGCCAAGGGCTACCCGCTCTCCACCGCCCCCGAGGACCCGGCCAAGGTGCTGGGCAAGGCGCCGAGCCGGCCCAAGATGACCCTTCCCGACCTGACCCTGAAGCGCTTTGGCGCGGGGGAGGTCTCGCTCCGGAAGTTCCTGGGGCGGCCGCTCGTGGTCAACCTCTGGGCCAGCTGGTGCCCGCCCTGCCGGGCGGAGATGCCGCTTTTGGCCGAGGCCCAGAGCCGCTACAAGGACGTGACCTTCCTCTTCGTCAACCAGGGGGAGGACGAGGCCACGATCCACCGGTTCTTGAACGAGACCGGCCTGCCGCTCGGCTGGGTGCTGCTCGACCCCGACCAGGCGCTCAGCCGGATCCTCCGGGCCGGGGGGCTGCCCACCACCTACTTCTTCAACGCCCGAGGCGAGCTCGTCGCCACCCACCCGGGGCAGCTCTTCGAGGGGGCGCTCGAGGGCTACCTGGAGAAGCTCGCCGGGGAGTAAGTGGACCTCACTCGTTATCCCTACCCCTCGAGCCGCCGGGTGGTGCTCGGCTCGCGGGCGGTGCTGGCGGCGAGCCACCCCCTCGCGGTGGCCGCCGGGGTGGAGGTCGCCCACGCGGGGGGCAACGCGGTGGACGCCGCCTTGGCGATGGCGGCGGCGCTCACCGTGCTCGAGCCCACCGCCAACGGCATCGGCGGCGACCTCTTCGCGATCGTGGAGGATGCGGAGGGGCTTTGGGGGCTGAACGCCTCGGGGAAGAGCCCCCGAGGGCTTCCGGCCGAGCGCTTCCTCACCGAGGGCCGGCTCCCCCGCCTCGGCTGGCCGGCGGTCACCGTGCCCGGGGTGGTTTCGGGCTGGGTGGCCCTGGCCCGGCGCTGGGGGCGGCTCCCGCTTTCTCGGGTCTTTTCGCCTGCGGTGCGTTACGCCCGGGAGGGGCACCCGGTGGCCCCCGAGGTGGCCCGGGCCTGGCGCCGGGCGGAGCGGGTCTACCTGGGCTTGAAGGGCCCCGAGTTCGAGGCCTTCAAGCGGGTTTTCTTCCCCGAAGGGCGCGCGCCCGCGCCGGGGGAGGTTTGGAGGAGCGAGGACCACGCGAGAACCCTCGAAAGCATTGCCGAGAGTGGGGGCGAGGCCTTCTACCGCGGCGAGCTCGCCGAGCGGATCGCGGCCTTCGCCCGGGAGAGCGGGGGCTGGATCGATGAGGAGGACCTGGCCGGGCACGCGCCCCTTTGGGTGCGCCCGCTCGAGCTCACCTTCCAGGGCGCCCGGGTCTACGAGCTGCCCCCGAACGGGCAGGGGGTGGTGGCCCTTCTCGCCCTCGGCGTCCTGGACGCCCTCGGGCTCGACCGCTACCCCACCGAGCGCGCGCTCCACCTCGCCGTCGAGGCCACCAAGCGGGCCTTCGCCGAGGCCTTCCGGGAGGTGGCCGACCCCGAACGTGTCCCTGAGGCCGCCGAGCGGCTCCTCGACCCCGGCCGCGTTCGCCGGCTGGCGGCGGCGATCGGGGGGGAGGCGGGCCCCTGGCCCGAGCCGGATCACCTCCCCGGGGGCACCGTCTACCTCGCGGCCGCTGACCGGGAGCTCGCGGTGAGCCTGATCCAGTCGAACTACATGGGGTTCGGCTCCGGGGTGCTGGTCCCGGGGACGGGGATCGCGCTTCAGAACCGGGGGGCCGGCTTCCACCTCAAGGAGGGCCACCCCAATCGCCTGGCCCCGGGGAAGCGCCCTTACCACACCATCATCCCGGGCTTTGTCGCGCTGCCCACCGGCGAGCGCGGGGCCTTCGGCCTGATGGGCGGTTTTATGCAGCCCCAGGGCCACGTGCAGCTGGTACTTAGGCTGGTGCTCGAGGGGCTCAACCCTCAGGCGGCCCTGGACGCTCCCCGCTGGCAGCTGGACTTCGCGGGGCGGGCCTTGCTCCTCGAGCCGGAGTTTCCCCGGGCGCTGGCCCTGGCCCTCGCCGACCGGGGGCACCCGGTGCGGGTCGAGCCCGAGCATGGGCGTTTCGGGCGGGGGCAGTTCGCCCTCCGAAAGGGATCCTTGCTCCTTGGGGCCAGCGAACCGCGGGCGGACGGGCTCGCCCTTGCCCTTTGAGTTTTGGTATAGTTTCCCCTGGCCGCGGGCCGGGATGGCGGAACTGGTAGACGCGGCAGACTCAAAATCTGCTGGGTGCATAACCCGTGCGGGTTCGAGTCCCGCTCCCGGCACCAAAGAAGGAGGAACGCGATGGGCATCTTGCAAATGCTTCTGC
The DNA here is from genome assembly GCA_015490435.1 of Thermaceae bacterium. Classification (GTDB taxonomy): domain Bacteria; phylum Deinococcota; class Deinococci; order Deinococcales; family Marinithermaceae; genus WFXV01. The sequence goes on along the minus strand of WFXV01000073.1, from coordinate 7,123 downwards.
TGCTGGTTTACCTGCTGGTCGCCGCCGGTTTGATCTGGGTGGTGATCCTGCAGGAGCCCAAGACCGGCGGGGGCGACCTCTTTGGCGGGGGCGCCACCGACCTCTTCGCCGCCCGGGGGCTTACCGGGGGGCTTTATCGGGTGACGATCTACCTGGGCATCGCCTTCCTTTTCCTCGCCCTTCTCATCGGGACTTGGCAGCTTTAGCTTGACAGCCAAGCGGCGGGCTCGGTACCTTTGGCCCAAGGCCATAGCGGAACCAAAGCAGCCGCTTGGCTTGTTTTTAGAAGGAGGATCCTATGAGGAAAGCCGTTCGGTTGGTCGCATTGATGGCGGTTCTCCTGACCGCGGGGGCGCTGGCCCAGGTCTTCACCTGGCCGGCCAAGTGGACCACCGCGAAGCCCGGGGAGGCCAAGCCCGGCGGGACGCTGGTGCACTACACCATCAGCGACTTCCGCACCATGAACCCCTTCATCACCGCCGAGGCCGACAGCATCCCCGACCGGATGACGATGAACGATTCGGGTCTGGTGATTCGGGATCCCACCACCGGCGAGTGGATCCCCTACATGGCGACCTCCTGGGAGATCAGCGAGGACCAGACCGAGATCACCTTCAAGATCCGGAAGGGCATGAAGTGGTCGGACGGCAAGCCGATCACCGCCGACGACTGGATCATGACCTACCGGATCCACATGGACCCGGACGTCGGCTCCAACAGCCGCGACTCCTTCTTCATCGGCGATAAGCCGGTCACGATCGAGAAGATCGACGATTACACGATCAAGTTCGTCTACCCCAAGCCCGACGCCGAGGCCTTCGCGATCGCCAGCTTCTCGCCCTGGCCGGCCCACGTCTTCGGCCCGGTCTACGAGGAGAAGGGCGCCGAGGGCATCAAGGCGATGTGGGGCCTCAACGAGGATCCCAAGAACATCGTTACCTGGGGTCCCTTCGTGGTCGAGTCCTACCGCCCCGGTGAGCGGGTGATCTTCAAGAAGAACCCCTACTTCGGCGAGTGGAACCAGGACGAGGCCGGCAACCCGCTGCCCTACCTCGATCGCTACCAGGTCAACATCTACAAGGACGTGAACGCCGCCCTCGCCGCCTTCCTCACCGGCGAGATCGACGTCTTCGGTCCCAGCACGGTCGAGCACATCGCCCAGATCAAGAAGGCGATCAAGGACGGGAAGCTCGACGCCACCCTCAAGGTCAACGCCTCGCCGATCGCCTCGAGCCAGTTCGTGGTCTTCAACTGGAACAAGAAGAGCGATCCCTTCAAGGAGAAGCTCTTCCGCTCGGCCAAGTTCCGTAAGGCGATGAGCCACCTGATCAACCGCCAGGCGGTGGTGGACGTCGTCTACGGTGGCCTGGGCACCCCGATGTACGGCTCCGTCTACCCGGTGCTCACCCAGTGGATCAACAAGGACGCGCCCAAGTACCCCTACGATCCCAAGAAGGCCGCCCAGCTCCTGGCCGAGCTCGGCTTCAAGAAGAAGGACAAGGACGGCTACCTGGTGGACGCCGAGGGCCGTCGCATCGAGTTCAACCTCTCCACCAACGCCGGCAACAACCAGCGCGAGCAGATCGCCAAGCTCTTCGTGGACGAGGCCAAGAAGGTCGGCGTCAAGATCAACTTCCGGCCCATCGACTTCAACACCCTGGTCGGCCAGCTCCTGGCGAAGGGTCCGGATCGTCCCTTCGACGCCATCATCATCGGTCTCACCGGTGGCGGGCTCGACTGGCCGTTCGGCTCCAACGTGGTGCCCTGTAAGGGCAACCTCCACCTCTGGAACCGCTCCGGCACCTGCCTCGACCCGCGCGAGACCCTGATGGAGGCGCTCTACTACAAGGGCCGCACCACCCTCGACTTCAAGGAGCGGGTGAAGATCGGCTACAAGCTCCAGGAGGTGGAGGGCGACCTGCAGCCCATCGTCTACATCGCCGGTCCCAACTACCACGTGGCCTGGAACAACAAGCTCGCGGGCTTCCACCCGGACGAGATCATCTCCTCGATCTGGGGCGCCTACGAGCTTCCGCTGCTCTACCAGGCGAAGTAAAGTTGTAGCCGCGGGACCCTCCCCGGGGTCCGCCCCGGGGAGGGTTCGTTGGAGGGGCCGTGAGTGCGTACCTCGTCCGCCGTCTGATCCACCTGGTGCCGACCTTCCTGGGCGCGACCTTTCTCGCCTTCTTCGTCCTCCAGATCGCGCCCGGCGACTTTCTCACCCAGTGGGCGCTCGACCCCAAGATCCGCCCCGAGACCATCGAGCGGATGCGGCATAACTTTGGGCTGGACCGGCCGCTTCTCCTGCAGTACTTGATCTGGCTCAAGAATCTCTTGCACGGGGATCTCGGGATCTCTTTCATGTATCAGCGGCCGGTGCTCGAGGTGGTCTGGCCGCGGATCGAAAACTCCCTGATCTTGGTAGGGCTCTCGATTCTCTTTCTTTACTTGATTGGTATCCCCATTGGCGTCTACCAGGCGCTCCGGCCCTACACCCTGCCCGATTACGTGATCAGCTTCTTCGCCTACTTCGGCCTTGCGATCCCGAACTTCTTCTTCATGCTGATCCTGATCTTCCTCCTGGTGAAGTTTAAGTTCGCCTTCGGCTGGACGCCGTTTCCCATCGGGGGCATGACCAGCCAGGGGTTCGAGCAGCTCCCGCCCGCCCGGCAGTGGGTGGATATCCTCTGGCACGCGGTGCTGCCCGCCTTCGTGGTGGTCACCGCCGACCTCTCGGGCCTGACCCGGGTGATGCGGGGCCAGGTGATGGAGGTTCTGGGCCAGGACTACATCCGCACCGCCCGCGCCAAGGGGCTCGCGGAGCGGATCGTGCTCTACAAGCACGCCCTCAGGAACGCGGTGATCCCGATCCTGGCCAACATCGGGGGGCTGCTGCCGGGTTTGATCGGCGGTGCCGGGCTCGTCGAGGTGGTGGCAAACTGGCCGGGGATCACGCCGCTCTTGCTCGACGCCTTGAACCAGCAGGACCTCTACGTGAACGTGGGCATCATCGCGCTTTCCAGCCTGCTCTTGATCGTGGGGAACATCCTCGGCGACCTCTTGCTCGCGGTGGTGGACCCCCGGATTCGGTACGGGTGAGCGATGGCCGAGCTCAGGAGCGAAACCTTCTTCCAGTCGGCCTGGCGGCAGTTCCGGCGGCACCGGCTCGCGATGATCGGAGGCGGGATTCTCCTCGTGCTCTACGTGATCGCCGCCTTCGCCGGGTTCTTCAGTCCCTACGACCCGAACTTCTACACGCTCAGCCCCTCGTTCCGCTACGCGCCCCCGACCCGGATCTACCTCCGGGACCCCGAGACCGGGAAGCTCACCCGGCCCTTCGTTTACAAGGTCAAGCGGGAGCTCGACCTCGAGACCTTCACCGACCGATACGTGGAGGACCGCTCGAAGCGCTACCCCATCTATTTCTTCGTGCGGACCCCGGACCAGCCCTACACCATCTTCAAGATCTTCCGCACGGACATCCGGCTTTTTGGCCTGGGGGAGGAGGCGACCCAGGAGGGGGCCCGGATCTTCCTCCTGGGCACCGATAACTTCGGGCGCGACCTCTGGAGCCGGATGGTCTACGGGGCGCAGGTCTCGCTGACCGTGGGCTTCCTCTCGGTGCTGCTCGCAATGATGCTGGGTCTCTTCCTGGGAGGGCTCGCCGGGTACTACCAGGGGACCCGGATTGCCATCGCCCGGCCGCTCCTAGCCCCCGAGAGCTGGCGGTTTCCCGCCCGTGGCGGTCTTGGGCGTAGGGTGCTCGCCTACTTTCTACACGGGCTCGCGCTGCTTTTGAGCTTCGTCTTCTGGGCGGGCCTCGCCGTGATGCTCGCCTACGGCTACTGGATGCTCCGGGACTATAGCGGGGCCTTCGAGCGCGTCGTCTTTGGCGTGCTGATGCTCGCCGCCGCGGCCTGGGCGCTGTCCCACGCGCTTTGGCGCCCGCTCAGCTTCGACCCCGACGACCTGGTGATGCGCCTCGTGGAGATCATGGCCGCGATCCCCTTCCTCTTCCTCCTGATCACCCTCAGGGCGGCCTTTCCCATGGAGATGGATCCGCTCGCCACGTTTTACCTAGTGGTCGCAATCCTCGCGATCGTGGGCTGGGGCGGCCTCGCCCGGGTGATCCGTGGCATGGTGCTTTCGCTTCGGGAGATGGACTTTGTGACCGCCGCCAAGGCGCTTGGGGTGCCCGAGCTTTGGATCATCCTCCGCCATATCTTGCCCGCGACCGCGAGTTACACCATTGTTTACGCGTCGCTCGCGATCCCCAGCTTCATCCTGGCGGAGTCGGGGCTTTCCTTCCTGGGGCTTGGCATCACCGAGCCTTACACCAGCTGGGGGCTGCTTTTGAAGGCGGCGCAGGACGGCGGCTTCGCCTCGTTCTCGGACCGGCCCTGGGTGCTGGCCCCGGGGTTTGCCATCTTCCTCGCGGTACTCACCTGGAACTTCGTGGGCGACGGGCTTAGGGACGCCTTCGATCCCCGGCGGCGGAGGTAGTGGGGTATAAACTTTAGGAGAGTCGCGTAGGGAGCGCAGATGGAAGAGACCCGCTTGCTCGAAGTCGAAAACCTAAAAGTGCACTTCTTCACCGACGAAGGCGTGGTCAAGGCGGTGGACGGCGTTTCCTTCCACATCGACAAGGGGGAGACGCTCGCCGTCGTGGGCGAGTCGGGTTCGGGGAAGTCGGTGACCTCGCTCGCGATCATGCGCCTCATCCCCTCGCCGCCCGGGCGGATCGTGGACGGGAGCATTCGTTTCCGGGGCAAGGACGGGGTGGAGAAGGACCTGGTCCGGCTCTCCGAGGCCGAGATGCGGAAGATCCGCGGCAATGACATCGCGATGATCTTCCAGGAGCCGATGACCAGCCTGAACCCGGTTTACACCGTGGGCGATCAGATCGCCGAGGCGATCATGCTCCACCAGGGGAAGAGCAAGAAGGAGGCCCTCGAGCTCGCCGCCGAGATGCTCGCCTTGGTGGGGATCCCCGAGCCTAAAAAGCGCCTTTCCAACTACCCCCACCAGATGTCGGGTGGCATGCGCCAGCGGGTCATGATCGCGATGGCGCTTTCCTGCAACCCGAGCCTCCTGATCGCCGACGAGCCCACCACCGCCCTCGACGTCACCATCCAGGCTCAGATCCTCGAGCTCATCAAGCAGCTCCAGGAAGAGATCGGCATGAGCGTGCTCTTCATCACCCACAACCTCGGGGTGGTGGCCGAGATCGCCGACCGGGTGGTGGTGATGTACGCCGGGCGGGCGGTGGAGGAGGCCGACGTCGTGCCCACCTTCAAGGAGCCGCTGCACCCCTACACCATGGGGCTCTTGAACTCGGTGCCCCGGGTGGACCTGGCGGCGGAGAAGCAAGAGAGGCTCGAGGCCATCCCCGGGAACGTCCCGAACCCGCTCTTCCTGCCACCGGGCTGCGCCTTCCATCCCCGCTGCCGCTGGCACAAGCCCGGGCTCTGCGACGCCGACGTGCCGCCCCTTGAGGAGGCCGAGCCAGGCCACATGGTCCGCTGCTACCGCTGGAAGGAGATCCGCGAGGGGGTGGAGGGATGAACGCGAACGGAACCCTCCTCGAGGTCCAGAACCTAAAGACCTGGTTCCCCATCAAGGGCGGCATCCTCTCCCGCACTGTGGGCCACGTCAAGGCGGTGGACGGGGTGAGCTTCGCCATCAAGAAGGGCGAGGTCCTCGGCCTCGTGGGCGAGTCGGGCTCGGGCAAGACCACCGTGGGCCGCACGATCCTCCGCCTGATCGAGCCCACCGGCGGCAAGATCCTCTACGAGGGCAAGGACATCGCGAAGCTGCCGAAGTGGGCCCTCCGCCCCTACCGCCGGAAGATGCAGATCATCTTCCAGGACCCCTTCGCCTCGCTGAACCCGCGGATGACCGTGGGGGACATCATCGGCGAGCCCCTCGTCATCCATAACCTGGTCAAGACCCCGAAGGAGCGGGTGGAGCGGGTCGCCGAGCTGCTCAAGATGGTGGGGCTTTCCCCCGACCACATGCGCCGCTACCCCCACGAGTTCTCCGGCGGCCAGCGCCAGCGGATCGGGATCGCCCGGGCGCTCGCGGTGAGTCCGGAGTTCATCGTCGCCGACGAGCCGGTGAGCGCCCTCGACGTCTCGATCCAGGCCCAGGTGGTGAACCTGCTGCAGGACCTGAAGGAGGAGCTCGGGCTCACGCTGCTCTTCATTGCCCACGACCTGGCGGTGGTCGAGTACATCTCCGACCGGGTGGCGGTGATGTACCTGGGCAAGGTGATGGAGATCGCCCCCGCCCGGGAGCTCTACAAAAACCCCAAGCACCCCTACACCGAGGCGCTGCTTTCGGCGGTGCCCATCCCCGATCCCACGGTGAAGCGGGAGCGGATCGTGCTCGAGGGGGATATCCCGAGCCCGATCAACCCGCCCTCGGGTTGCGTCTTTCGCACCCGCTGCCGCTACGCGATCCCCGAGTGCGCCACCACCACCCCCGAGCTTCGCGAGGTGGCCCCGGGGCACTACAAGGCCTGCATCCGGGACGACATCCTCTGATGCCAAGGGACATTCCGGCGCCGGGCCCCACCGCCCGGCGCTTTCTGCTACCCTTGGGGTATGCGTAAACTGGGGTTTTTCCTGGGAGTCGCGCTTTTTGCCTTGGCTCAGGCGTCCGGCACCCGCGTCACCCTCTACCCGGCCTTCGCCGAGATCGCCGAGCCGGTGCGCATCGAGCACGGGGTCTTCGTCTGGCAGCCGGGCGAGCGCGTCGCCGCCCAGCGGGTCGAGGACCTGGTCTGGATGACCGGCGTCGAGGTGCGAAGGCGGGTGTGGCGGAACGGGACGCTCTGGATCTTCGCAAGCGGCGAGCGCGGGGTCCTGCACCACCTGACCCGGGGGCTTTCCGGTTCGGTGCGCTACGCGCTCGAGGTGGAAGCGGGGCGGCTATCCGCCTGGCTCCAGGTGCGAAACGCCCTGGACATGCCGATCGAGGTGGCGGACCTCCGCTTCATCTCGGGTTCGGTCCCGCTCGCCGAAGGGGCCCGGCCGTTGCGGGCGAAGGCGGTGGCGCTCTCGGCCCCGGCGGAGGAGGGGGTCTTCGTCGGGGCCGAGAGCGCCACCGCCTTCGCCCGCAA
>WFXV01000072.1 GCA_015490435.1 Thermaceae bacterium | reverse complement strand
GGGTGGGTGGGGTCGTAGCCTACGAGCCTCGGCTTGACCAGGCGCTCGGTGGGCAGCGGCATGCGGCTCATCGGTCCACCTCCCCGAAAACCGGGTCCAGGGACGAGAGGATCGCGATCGCGTCGGCAAAGCGCGCGCCGACGAAGAGATCGGGGATGAGCTGGAGGTTGGCGAAGCTCGGCGAGCGGTGCTTGATCCTGAGGGGGTACTCGCTGCCGTCCGAGACCACGTAGGTGCCGAGGTGGCCGCGGGCGATCTCCACCGCCCGGTACCGCGCCCCCGGCTTGGGCTTGACCCGGGGCGGAACCTTGCCCTTATAAGGCCCGGTCTTCGGCACCTTCTCGAGTGCCTGCCGGATGATCTTGACCGACTCCTCCATCTCCCGAAAGCGCACCCAGAAGCGGGCGTAGACGTCGCCCTCGGGGCGGGTCGGGATCTCGAACTCGAGCTCGTCGTAGGCGTCGTAGGGCTCGGCCTTCCGCACGTCGTAGGCGACGCCGCTTGCGCGGATTACCGGGCCCGAGGCGCCGCGGGCGATCGCCCGCTCTTTAGAGAGCACCCCCACGCCCACCGCCCGCGCCTGGAAGACCGGCGAGTCGAGCACGAGGGCGTAGTAGTCGGGCAAGCGGGTCTCGAAGAAGTCGAGGAAGGCGGCCACGTCCTTGAAGAAGTCGGGGTGGACGTCGCGGCGCACGCCGCCGAAGGTGAAGTAGTTGGGAAGCATCCGGGCGCCGGCGGTCTTCTCGGTGATCTCGAGGATCTTCTCGCGGTCCCGGAAGGTGTAGAGGAAGGGGGTGATCGCCCCCAGGTCGAGCATCCCGGTGCCCAGCCAGACCAGGTGGCTGGCGATGCGGAAGAGCTCGAAGAAGATCACCCGGATGTATTGGGCCCTCTTCGGCACCTCGACGCCAAGGAGGTCCTCCACCGCCAGGATAAAGGGGAGCTCGTTTTGCAACCCGGAGACGTAGTCCATCCGGTCGGTGTAGCTGATGATCTGGGTGTAGGTGCGGGCCTCCTCGATCTTCTCGTGGTTGCGGTGAAGGAAGCCGATGTGGGGCACCGCCCGGGTGATCCGCTCGCCGTCGAGCCCGATCACCACCTTCAAGACGCCGTGGGTCGCCGGGTGCTGCGGCCCCATGTTGATGATCATCTCGTCGGTGCGGCCGGGCACCGACGCGATCGTGGTGGGTCCCCTCACGCCTCACCCCCTTCTTCGCGCTCCTTGGGTTCCTCCCAGGGCGGGGTCTCGGGCCAGGGGGCGGGCTGCCAGTCGGGCAGCAGGTAGCCCCCGGTGTCGTAGCGCTTTTGCAGGGGATGGATGGTCCAGTCCTCCTCGAGGAGGATCCGCCGGAGGTCAGGGTGGCCGGCAAAGCGAATGCCCACGAGGTCGTAGGCCTCGCGCTCGAACCACTCGAGCCCCGGCCAGAGGTCAGTCACGCTCGGCACCACCGGGTCGTCGTAGGGGACGTCGGTGTAAACGGTGGCCTTCTTGCCATTCTCGATCCCGTAGAGGTGGACCACCACCCGAAGGCCGTAGCCGGTGTCCATCCCGGTGAGCGAGCGGGGGTAGTCGAAGCCCTCGGCCTTCAGCGCCTCGAGCAGGGCCCGGTAGTCCTCGGGGTGGACGGCGTAGACCTCCTCGTCGAACTCGGTGGTCTTCTTGTAGCGGAGCTCCGTCATAGCACCGGCACCCTCCCGTCCTTGCCGGGTTCCGCGAAGACGTCGTAGTCGGTGGGGATGACCCGGGCCTTCTTGTAGCGAAGCCGGCGGTCGGCGATCTTGTCGCGAAGGAGCAAGAGCCCCTGCAAGAGCGCCTCCGGCCGGGGCGGGCAGCCGGGGACGTAAACGTCCACCGGGACGATCTTGTCCACCCCCTCGACCACCGAGTAGCCCTGCCGGAAGGGCCCGCCCTGGTTGGCGCAGGCCCCCATGCTGACCACCCACTTGGGCTCGGCGAGCTGCTCGTAGAGGCGCTTCACCCTTTTGGCGAGCTTCTTGTTCACCGTGCCCGAGATGATCATCAAATCGGCCTGCCGGGGGCTGTTTCTGAAGAACATGCCCAGCCGGTCGGCGTCCACCTTCGGGGTCCAGGTGGCCATCATCTCGATGGCGCAGCAGGCGATCCCGAAGGTGAGCGGCCACAGGCTCCGGCTTCGGGCCAGGTTGATCACGTCGTCGAGCGTACCCAGGATGATGTTCTGCGGCCGCTCCTCGGACCCTAGAAGACCCATTTCAGCACCCCCCTCAGCCAGGCGTAGGCGAGGCCCGCGGCCAGGATGGCCACGAAGACGGTGACCTCGATGACCCCGAGCCAGCCGAGCTTGTCGAAGGCGGGCGCCCAGGGGAAGAGCAGCGCTGCCTCGACGTCGAAGATCAGAAAGAGCAGGGCGTAGAGGTAGTAGTGGACGCTGACCCGGACCTCGGTGGTCCCGATGGTGACCTCGCCGGATTCGTAGACCTCGAGCTTGGCGCCGGTCTTGGGCCTCGTCCCCACCAGGAGGCGGGAAAGCAGGATGGTGGCGTAGACGATCAACACCCCCACCACGGCAAAGGCGGCCACGAGCAGCGCCGCCTCGAGCTGTGCTTGATACTGCACCTGGCAGGCCCCCTTTCTCGCGCCCCTTTGGGCGCACCCCGCTTATCTTAGCGATCCGTGAACGGGGCGTTTGCCCACCAGATTCCGATTTCCTTTCTTTAGAATGAAGGGCGCATCATGCGGCGGTGGCTGGTCCTCCTCCTCGCCCTCGGGGTGGCGCTCGCGAGCCCCCGGGTGGGGCTGCACGAGGGGTTTACCCGGATCGTGCTCGACCTGCCGAAAAACGCCACCTACCGCATCCAGGAGCGCGGGGGGCACCTGGTGATCCGGCTCTCGGGCTATCGCCTCGAACCCGAGCGGGTCGCGGTGAAGAGCCCGGAGCTCGTCGAGTACCAGGCCAAGGGGGAGGAGCTCCTCCTCCGGGTGGCGCCGGGGGTGGAGGCGAAGGCGTTTGTGCTCGAGGGCACCACCCCGGGCACCTACCGGCTGGTGGTGGACCTGAAGAAGGGCGCGGTGCCCGCAGCGAAAAAGCCCGACCCCCCGAAGCCGGTGGTGGTGCTCGACCCTGGCCACGGCGGGCCCGACCCGGGGGCGGTGGGCTACGTGGTGGAGAAGGAGATCACCCTGGACGTCGCCCTTAGGGTCAAGCGGATCTTGGAGCAAAAGGGCATCCGGGTGGTCCTTACCCGCGACCGCGACACCGACCTCGCCCCGCCCGGCGAGAAGGACCTCTGGAAGCGGAAGGTCCTCGACCTCAAAAAGCGCGCCGGGATGGCCGACGCGAAGAAGACCCTCTTCGTCTCGATCCACGTCAACTCGGCGCCCCGCCCGGCGGCCGGGGTGGAGACCTACTACCTGGGACGGGCAATCGACCCCGAAGCCCAAAGGCTCGCGGTCTGGGAAAACGGCGGCGGCGAGGTGGGGCAGCGTCTCACCCGCGAGACCGAGACCCTAACCGACCGCGTCCTCAAAGACCTGGTGGCCCAGGCCAACCTGGCCTTCTCGACCCAGCTCGCCCGCACCATCCAGGCGCGCTTGAGCGAGGCTGCCCGCTCCCCCGACCGCGGGGTGCACTCGGCGCCGCTCTACGTGCTCCGCTACGCCCGGATCCCGGCGGTGCTGGTCGAGGTGGGGTTCGCCAACCACCCCACCGAGGGCCGGCTCCTCGCCCGGCCCGAGCACCGCGAGCGCATCGCCGAGGGGATCGCCGAGGGAATCCTGCAGTTCTTGGCTAACGGCGCCTACGCCTTCAAGTAAGCCCGCACCGCCGCCAGGTCGAAGATCGCGTGCCCGGTGGACTTGAAGACCACCGTTCCCCGGGGCCTGGGCGGATTTTCGACCAGCTCGGCGAGGAGACGGATCCGGCCCCGGGGAAGGCCCTGGAGCTCGCCGGCCTCGGCGAGGGCGTCCTCGGTGTCGGCGACCACGAGCGCGGCCCTTTGGACGAGGGCCTCGGGGAGCTCCCGGGCATCGGGGGTGAAGCTCCCCACGGCGGCGACGAAGACCCCCTCGGGAAGATCAGCGGAGACCACCGGCGCTTTGCTCGTGGTGGCGGTGACCACGAAGGCGAGGTCCTCGGGGTAGCGGCCCGCGAAGGGCTCGGCGGCAAGGCCCAGGGCGCGGGCGGCCTCGAGGAGGGCCGCTACCCGCTCGGGGCTTCGCCCCTTGACCAAAACGCGGGTGAGGGAAAGACCTTCGCGGAAGGCTTCGAGGTGGCCCCGGGCCTGCCGCCCGGCGCCCACCAAGAGAAGCGCCCCTTTCTGCCTTGGGGCGAGGGTCCGGGCCGCGAGCAGGCTTAAGGCCGCGGTGCGGCAAACGGTGAGCTCCTCGGCGGGCAGGTGGAGGACCTCGCCGGTATCGAGCCTTTGCACCCAGAGCTCGGCGAAGACGCTGGGGCGGGCCTCGGGGCGCACCGTCACCAGCTTGGCGAGCGCCACCCGATCGTCGGCCGCGGGCATGACCAGAAACTGCCCGCCCGGGATCGGGAGCACCTGCCGGCGGGGGGCGCGGGCGCCCTTTAGGAGCACCGCGCGGATGGCCTCGGCCAGTTCGAGGTAGGAGGGCGTCATTTGCCTAAAAGTATCCAAAAGGCCTTTTTGTAGCCGTAGCGGGCGGCGTAGTCGAGGGGGCTCTCCCCTTCCCGGTCGGGCAGGTGAGGGTCGGCGCCGGAGGCGAGCACCGTCTGGTGCAGGGGCGAAAGCGCCCCCTTCGTCGCCGGAGCACAGGCGGCGAGGGGGAGCGCCAGCATCCAAGCTTTGCGCATGACGATCCCATCCTAACCGGGCCCCGAACCGGTAGAGTGGCCCTATGGATCTCGAGCTCGCCAGGTACATCGACCACACCCTCCTAAAACCCGAGGCCACCGAGGCCGACATCCGGCGGCTGGTACGGGAGGCGCTCGAGCACTACTTCTACGCGGTCTGCGTCAACCCGCGTTTCATCCCGCTGGTAATGGAGGAAAAGGGCGACGCGCCGCTCAAGGTGGCGGCGGTGGTGGGCTTTCCCCTGGGGGCGAACGCGAGCAGCGTGAAGGCCGCCGAGGCCGCCCTCGCGGTGGCCCAGGGGGCCGACGAGATCGACATGGTGATCCCCGTCGGCGCCGCCAAGGCGGGCGACTTCGAGGCGGTCTACGAGGACGTGAGGGCGGTGCGCGAGGCGGCGCCCAAGGCAAGGCTCAAGGTCATCCTGGAGACCGGCTTGCTCTCCGAGGAGGAGATCAAGTGCGCCGCCCAGGCCGCCCTCCGCTCCGGGGCCGACTGCCTCAAGACCTCCACCGGCTTCGGCCCCCGGGGGGCGAGCCTCGAGGACGTCCGCCTGCTCCGGGCGATCGCCGGGGAGAAGGCCGGGGTCAAGGCCTCGGGCGGCATCCGCGACCGGAGCACGGCCTGGGCGATGATCGAGGCCGGGGCCACCCGGATCGGCACCTCCTCCGGGGTCAAGCTCGTCAGCGAATGAAACCCCTGATCCTGGCCTCGAAAAGCCCCCGCCGCCAGGAGCTCCTCTCGCGGCTGGGCCTCGCCTTCGAGGTCCGCGCCCCGCGCGTGGTCGAGCCCCCGCCGGCGCCGCCGCCCGGTCGCTTTGCCCTCGCGCTCGCCGAGAAGAAGGCCCGCTCCGCCTGGGAGGAGGGCCGCTTCGCCCTGGGCGCCGACACCGTGGTGGCGATCGGCGACCGCATCCTGGGAAAACCCAAGGACCCCGAGGAAAACGCCCGCTACCTCCGGCTCCTTTCGGGCAAGACCCACACCGTCTACACCGCCGCCTGCGTGGTGGCCCCGGACGGCCGGGCCCGCTCGGTGCTCGCCGCCCCCCGGGTGCGCTTCCGCCGGCTGGACGAGGAGGAGATCCGCTGGTACGTCGCCTCCGGCGAGGGGCTCGACAAGGCCGGCGGCTACGGCATCCAGGAAAAGGGCATGGCCCTCGTGGAGCGGGTGGAGGGCGACTTCTACGCCGTCGTCGGCCTGCCGGTGGCCGGGGTTTGGGAAGTTCTCAAGGAACTCGGCTACCCTCTCCTTGAGGGGGTCTAGGTTTGGTCCGGGCGGTCTGGCTCCTCCTCCTCGGGCTCGGGGTGGTGCTGGCGGTGATGACCGCCCGCACCGCGCCGATGGTGGCCCCCGAGGTCCTCGGCCGCACCGCCCCGATCTACGCCCTGGGACAGCGCATCGGGCAGAACCTCCGGGCAGCGCTCTCCGCCCTTTCGGACCGCCGCGACTGGCGCAGCGAGGCGCTCAGGCTCCGGGCCGAGAAACGGGCGCTCGAGCAACGGGTGATCCAGCTCGAGCTCGAGAACGCCCGCCTCCGCCGGGTGCTCAAAGTCCGCGAGACCCAGGCGCCGGCTGTGGTGGCGGTGGCCCCGGTGATCGCCGAGGACCCGAGCGGCCTCTTCCGCCGGCTGGTGCTGGGGCTCGGCGCCGAGGCCGGGCTCGAGCCGGGCATGCCGGTGACCAGCGCCGAGGGGCTCGTGGGGGTGATCCTCGAGGTCACCCCGAAGACGGCGGTGGTCCGCACTTTGGTCGACCCTGAGAGCGCGGTGGGGGTGCGCCCCGAGAAGGCGCCGGGCCGGGGCATCGCCTACGGGCGCCCGCCGGACCGGCTCCGGGTGCGCTTTCCCCGCGAGGTCCGGGTCCAGGAGGGCGACCTCCTGGTCACCGGCGCCATCGGCGGCCTCTTTCCCGAGGGCATCCCGGTGGGCCGGGTGGTCCAGGTGGAACCGCCGGGCCCGGGCGAGCTCCTCTACTGGGCCTGGGCGCGGCCGGAGGTGCGGTTCTCCCTGCTCGAAGAGGTCGTGGTGCTCCGGAGGCTCTAGTGGCGGTGGCAGGGCTCTTTCTCCTTACCCTCTTTCTGGCCTCGCTCCTCGCCGGGCTCCTGCCCGACACCCTGAGCCCGCCGGACCTTTGGTTCCTCTACGTCGCCGCCCTCACCCCGCGGCTAAAACCCCCCCTCGCCCTCGCCCTCGCCTTCGGCGTGGGGCTCTTCGCCGACCTCGCCGGCGGCGGGTACCTGGGACTCATGGCGGTGGGGCTCTTGATGGCGGCCTACGCCATCCTCGGGCTTTCCACCTGGCTCCACCCGGAGGAGCCCCTCGGCCGGGCGGCGATCCTCGCCGGCGCCTACTTCGCCAAGTGGTTCGGGATCTTCCTGGTGGTCTACGTGCTCGGGCTCTTCCTCGTCGGCCCCCTGGACTTCACCGGGGCGATTTTGAGCGAGGCCCTCCTCACCGCCCTCCTCGCCCCCCTCTACCTCCGGCTCGCGGAGGCGATCCTCGGGGACGCGGACCATGCCGGATAGGCTCCGGCTCATGCTGATCCTGGTCTACCTCGGGCTCGGGCTGCTCGGGGCCCGGCTCTTTCAGCTCCAGGCCCTGGAGCACGACCGCTACGTCACCCTGAGCCGGGGCAACTACCTAAAGACCGAGACGATCCCCGCCCCCCGGGGCCGGATCCTCGACCGAAACGGCGTCGTCCTGGCCGATAACCGCGTCGCCTACGACCTGGTCTACACCGGCGGCGAGGTGCGGTTTTTGGAGCGGATCCTCGACCTTTTAGACCTGGACGCGCTGCCCGAGCCCGAGGACGGCCCGGTGGTGGTGGCGGCGAACCTGCCCGAGGCGCTCGTGCCCACCCTGGCCGAACTCACCGCCGGGCAGGAGAACCTCAGGATCGTCGAGCGCGTCGAGCGCTTCTACCCCCACCCCATCGCCGGCTCGGTGATCGGCTACGTGCAGCGGGCGAGCAAGGAGGACCTCGCCCGTGGCTACGAACCGGACGACCTGGTGGGCAAGGCCGGGCTCGAGGCCGCGCTGGAGGAAAGGCTCCGGGGCCGAAGGGGGCTCAAGCTGGTCGAGCGCGACGTGCGGGGCGCGGTGCTCCGGGAAGAGGTGCTGGTACCGCCCCAGCCCGGCGAGGACGTCCGGCTCACCCTCGACTACCGTTTGCAAAAGGCCACCGAAGAGGCGCTCGAGGCCGCCCTCGCCGACGTCAACGCCGGGCGCAAGAAGCTCGGCTTGCCGCCGGAGGGGGTGGTGCGGGGGGCGGCGGTGGCTGTCGACCCCGAAACCGGCGCCGTCCTCGCCATGGCCAGCGCCCCGAGCTTCGACCCCAACGTCTTCGTTCGCCGCCCGGTGGAGGCCGAGCGGATCAAGGCCATCATCCAAAACCCGGCCAAACCCCTTTTGAACCGGGCGGTGCAGGCCTACACCCCGGGAAGCACCTTCAAGCCGATCACCGCCTCGGCGCTTTTGGAGTCGGGGCTCGTGCCTCCGGGCAAGGTCTACCGCTGTACCCCGGCGATCCTCTACGGCGGCCAGGTACGGCGGAACTGGTCCCCCCGCGACCTGGGTCCGATGACGGTGGAGGACGCCCTCGCCTGGTCCTGCAACACCTGGTTCTACCAGGCAGTGATCGACGCCGGGCCCTTAAGGGCGCTTTCCGCCATCGAGAAGCGGGCCCGCGCCTTCGGCCTGGGCCAGGCCACCGGGCTTGAGATCCGGGAAAAGACCGGGCTCGTTCCAAGCGAGGCCTGGAAGAAGAAGACCTACGGCGAGCCCTGGTACCCCGGGGAAACCCTCTCGGTGGCGATCGGGCAGGGGCCGGTCCTCGTCACCCCGACCCAGCTCGCCCGCGCCTACGCCGGCCTCTTCACCGGCCGGCTGCCCACGCTCCACCTCGTCGCCCGCTCCCCGGAGGCGAGCCCGATCCCGGGGCACTACTTCGGCGTACTCCGCCGGGGGCTCAGGAAGACGGTCACCGAGGGCACCGCCCGCTTCCGGCTCAGGGACTTTCCGGTGCCCACCGCGGGCAAGACCGGCACCGCCGAAACCCCCGGAAAACGGGCTGGGTTTGAACACGCCTGGTACGCGGGCTTCGGCCCCTGGCCCAAGGATGGCCGGCACGCCCCCCTGGTCGCGGTCGCCTTCATCGAAAACGGCGGCGAGGGAAGCCGGGCCGCGCTTCCCGTGGTCAAGCGGGTGATGGCCGCGTTTTGGGGTATAACGGAGGCCGATGCGCGTCCGGGCAACCCCCAAAGCGCTGGCGCTTCGCCTTGACGGCGACGAGACGCCGGAAGCGGTCCAGGAAACCCTAAAAAAACTCCCCGACCTCCCCCTCGAGGTCGAGGTGGCGGGCTTCGTTCCCGCCGAGGTCATTGCCGCTTTGATCCAGGCGGCCGGGGACCGCGAGGTCACCTTCCGCCCCCCGCGGGGCGCCGCCCTCTTCCCCACCACCCAGGTGGTGCCCGAGACGGTGCGGGCGGGGCGCCGGGTGAGCGCGAGCGGAACCGTGGTGGTGCTCGGCGACGTCAACCCCGGAGGCGAGGTGATCGCCGGCGGCGACGTGATCGTGGTGGGTAAGCTCCGGGGCCTGGCCCACGCCGGCGCAGAGGGGAACCGCGAGGCCGCGATCTGGGCGCTCAAGGTCGAGGCCAAGCAGCTCCGGATCGCGGACCTGGTGGCCCGGGCGCCGGAGGAGGGGTTTGCCGGCAAGGGCCCCGAGCGGGCGGTGGTCAAGGAGGGGCGGATTGTGCTCGAGCCCTGGGGCAAGGGCCGCCCGAAGGGCTAATCCAAAAGGCAAAAAGAAACCGCCCCGGCCTTTTCCGCCCGGGCCGGAAAAGCGCGCGCCGCGTTTACTTCTTCTTCCGCGGCCGGTACTTGCCGTAGGTCCCGCGCCAGAGCTTGCCGCGCTTGGTCCTGCGGTCGCCCTTGCCCATCGCTCGCCTCCCTAGGCCTTGAGGCTCCCGAGGAGTTTGTGGAGCTTCGACATCAGCCGCGACTTCTTCCGCGCGGCCGCCCGCCAGTGCAGGGTCGAGCCCTTGGCCGCCTTGTCGATCAGGCTCTCGGCCACCCGCATGTACTTGAGGGCCTTCTCCTTGTCGCCGGCCTCGGCGGCGGCCACGGCCTTCTTGCTGAAGGTCTTGATCATGGACTTCTTCGCCCGGTTGCGGGCCCGCCGCTTCAGCGACTGGCGGTGCCGCTTCATCGCCGATGGGGTGCGTGCGCTCTTCGCCATAGTCCTCCCTTGGCCCCGTTCGGGGCAGCAAACCCTATCCTAGCGGCCCTGGCCCGGGTTCTGCAAGCAAGGCCCGGGCGGTCGCGGCGTCGGTGGCCAGGTCGGTGAAAAGCCCTCCGGAGAGCGCGGCCAAAAGGACCGGCACCTTGGCCGGCCCGGTGGCTACCGCCACCCGGCGGGGAATCTTTAGGAAGTCGGGCCACGCGAGGCCGAGCACCCGTTCGTCGAGGGGGGTCTTTAAGGGCCGGCCCTTGGCGTCGAAAAAGCGCATCAAGACGTCGCCCACCGCCCCCTGGGCGCGGAGCGCCTCGGCCTCGGCGCGGGTGAGCATCCCCGTTCTAACCAGCGTGCCCTCGGGGTCGAGCCGTCCCACCCCCACCACCGCGAACTGGGTCTCGCGGGCGGCGGCGAGCGCCCGGGCGATCCCCGGCTCCGCGAGGAGGGCGGCCTGGGCCTCCTTGCTCTTTAAAAGCACCGGCGCCGGGAGCGGCACCAACCGGCACCCGAGCGCCTCGGCCGCCCGGGCGCTGATCGAATAGGGGTTTTCCTGGCCCAGAAAGCTCCCCACCAGCTCGACCACCACCCCGCCGAGGGAGCCCTTCGGGGCGTAGAGGTAAGGGGCCATGCGGCTCACTGTGGTGCTCCAGCCGAGCCCCAGGCGGCAGCCAGGGGAAAGCTCGCGGGCGAGGAACTCCGCCGCCTCTCGACCGAGCTCCCGGTCGCCCTCCGCCACCACCGCCCCCAAAAGACCAAAGCGGCGGGCCAGCGCCTCCTCCAGCCGGAAACGCTCGGGAAGCGGCCGGGTGATGCGAAACTCCACCACCCCCCGTTCCCTGGCCCGGGCCAAGAGGCGGGTCACCTTAACCCGGGAAAGCCCGAGCCTCTTCGCGATCCGCTCCTGGGTCAGGCCCTCCTTGTAGTAGAGCCAGGCGACGACGGCGAGGAGCTCTTCCTCCTTCACGCCATCCCCCGCACCGCCTCATGAAAGCGCCGGGCGGCCTGGGTGAGGTCGGGGCCCTGACGGTGGAGGTCGCCGCCGATCAAGAAGACCAGGTCCTCGCCGTAGAGGGCCCGGATCTCCGCCACCCGCTCAAGTTTCATGCCGCCGCCGGGGGCGGGGAAGGCGGGGGCGAGGCCAAAGAAGGGGTCTTTGAGCCCGGCGTTGATCTCGGCGCACTCCTCCCGGCTGAAGGCGAAGCGCCCGCCCTGATGGGGAAAGATCACCACGTCGGCGCCGGCGAGCCGCTGCAGCTGGCCGAAGAGGGCGTAGTGGGCGATGCCGCCTTCCCCCTTGGGGACGAAGCCGCCTAGGAAGGCGGGGTGGGAGAGCACCGGAAGCCCCACCTCGCGGGCGAGCCGCTCCATGCGGTCAAACCCCACGAGCCCCGGGGCCACCATCACCGCCCCGGCCCCGGCCGCCTTCGCGAGCCGGGCGCGGCGGAGGGTCTCCTCGCCGGGGGCAGTGACGTTCGGGGCGTAGACCGCGCCGGTGCCCTCGATCGCCCGCACCACCGCCTCAAGCCGGACCTCGAAGGGGGCGAAGTCCTGGTCGGCGAGGCCGTGGTCGTCCTTGATCAGGTGAATGCCCCCCTCGGCCAGGCGGCGGGCCATCTCGGCGAGCGCCTTCGGGGTGAGGCCGAGGGGCTTGAGCGCAGTGGAAAGGAGCGGCCCTTTTTCCACCCCAAGCCGCCGCCTGAGCCCGGCGACGCCAAAGCGGGGGCCGGGAAAGCGGGCCGCGAGCCGCTCGGAGAGGCCTACCCGCAACAGGCGGACGTTTGGGAGCAGGCTGGAGTTTCCGAAAAAGACGTTTAGAAGCTGGGTGAGCTCACCCCCCACCAGCTCGACGGCGAAGGAAAGCTCGGCCCGGTAGACCCCGGGGGCGGTCTCCTCGAGGCCCTCCACCCGGGCCACCACCTCGCCGGCGATCCGCCCCGCGGTGAGCTCGGCGGGAAACTCGATGGTCTGCTCGACGCTGAGCGCCCGGGCCGCCGCGCGGGCCTCCTCCGGGCTTTTTGCCGCGATCCGGTACCAGGCCGAAAACCGCTCGCCGGAGAGGGGGAGGGGGGTATCGTAGCGCGGCTCCGGCGCGCTCACGCGCACCTCCGCCGGTACGTGGTAGAGCGTACGTGGTACGTGGTGAAAGGCAGAACTACGCACCACGCACTACGAACTACGCACTTCACAACGCCTCCGCCTTGTAATCCCCGTGCACCGGCTCGAGGCGCACCGCCTTCAAGTCCTCCTCCTCGATCCCGAGCTCTTCGCCGAGCAGGCGCTCGACCCCGCGCACCAGCGCCAGGGCGTCGAGGCCGTAGTAGCGCATCAGGTAGGGGCGGCTGCCGCCGTGGGCGTAGGTGTCCGGGATCCCAAGCCGAAGAAGCTTCTTGCCCACGCCGGCCTCGGCCATCACCTCGGCGACTTCGCTGCCCAGACCGCCCACGGTGGTGTGGTTTTCGAAGGTGATGACCCCGTAGCGGGCGTTCTCGATGGCCTCGAGCACCGCCGGGTCGTTGAAGGGCTTATGGGTGGTGACGTGGAGGTGGCTGATCGAGACCCCGCGGGCCTCGAGCACCTCGGTGGCCCGCATCGCCTCCTCGGTGGTGATCCCGGCGGTGAAGAGGGCGAGGTCGCTGCCCTTTTTCAGGTGCCGGGCCTTGCCGAGCCTGAGGGGCTCGGTAAAGAGCCTTGGGATCTGCCCCCGCAGCATGCGGATGTAGACCGGCCCGTCCACCGCCTGGGCCACGTCGAGCACGGTCTCGACGTCGGTGGCGTCGCCGGTCTCCAGCACCGTCATGTTGGGCACCGCCCGCATGATCGCCACGTCCTCGATGGCCTGGTGGGTGGCCCCGCCAGGGGTGGTGATCCCAGGGAGAAAGCCCACGATCCGGACCCGCAGGTTGGGGTAGGCCACCGACATCTGGATCTGGTCGAGCGCCCGGCGGTAGAGGAAGACCGCGAAGGTGTGCACCCAGGGGGTGAACCCCTCCCGGGCCATGCCCCCGGCCGCCGACATCATGTTCTGCTCGGTCATCCCGAAGGAGTAAAAGCGGTCGGGGTAGGTCTCGGCGAACATGCGCACCTCGGTGGAGCTCGTGAGGTCGGCGGAGAAGACCACCACCTCGGGCTTGTCGGCGGCCCACTTCACCAGGTTCTTTTGGTGGACCTGGGTCTCAAGCGTCATCGCGCTGCCCCCATTTCTCCTCGTAAAAGCGCTCCAAGGCCTCGCGCTCCTCGGGCTTGGTAAAGCGGATGTAGTGGAACTTGGGCGCCCGCTCGGCCAGCACCTCGACCCCGCAGTAGGGGTTGGTGCGGGCGATGACGAAAAGCGCCTTGCCCTCGTGGGGGGTGCGGGCGGCAGCCTCGAGCGCCCGCACGTCGTGGCCGTCCACCTCCACCGCCACCGCCCCGAAGGCCTCGATCCGCTCCTTCAAGGGCTCGATCCGCATCACCTCGTCGATCCGGCCGTCGGCCGACTGGCCGTTGGCGTCGATGTAGGCGATCACCGAGTCGAGCTGGTAAAAGGCCAGGGTCTCAAGCGCCTCCCAGGTCTGGCCGATCATGAACTCGCCGTCGGACATGAAGACGAAGTTCCGGCCGGTCTCGCCATGCTCCCGGCGGGCGAGCGCGATGCCGATCACCTGGCTGAGCGCCTGGCCCAGCGAGCCCGCCATCAGCTCGTGGCCGGGGGAGTGCTCGGCGCCGATCATCTCCACCCGGCTGCCGTCTTGGTTGAACATGGCGAGGCCCTTCTCGGCCATCCGCCCGGTCTCCACCAAGGTGGCGTAAAGCACCAGGGCGTAGTGCACCGGGCTGATAAAGAAGCGGTCGAGGTGGGGCTCCTTGGGGCCGTTGTAGCCGGCGCCGGTGGTGTAGTTCGGGTCCTTGCCCGGCACCCCGGAAAAGGGCGGGGGCACCGGCGGCGCCACCGAGGGGCCGAGGTTCATCACCTTGGTGTAGAGGGTGGCGAGGATCTCGGCGCTGGAACAGGCCTGGCTTAGGTAGCCGCCGCCGTTTTTCAAGGTAAAGGCGGTGACCCGCCGGCGAATGCCGTCGGCCACCCTTTTCGCTTCGTCCTCCCAGCTCACGCGCGACCTCCCTGGGCCTTCGCCACCAGGGCGGGAAGGCTTTCCTCAAAGGGCGGGTAGGCGATCCCCACCTCGGTGATGATGGCGGTGATCAGCTCCGCCGGGGTGACGTCGAAGGCGGGGTTATAGACCGGGCTGCCCTCGGGCACCACCCGCACCGGCCCGCAGTAGGCGACCTCCTCGGGGGCCCGCTCCTCGATCGGGATCTCGGCCCCGGTCCTCGTCTTTAAGTCGATCGTGCTGGTGGGGGCGGCGACGTAGAAGGGCACGCCGTGGTAGCGGGCGGCGATGGCCAGGTTGTAGGTGCCGATCTTGTTGGCGGTGTCGCCGTTTCTGGCAATGCGATCGGCGCCCACCACCACCAGGTCGATGCCGAAGGTCTTCATCACGTGGCCGCTGGCCCCGTCCACGATCACCGTGTGGGGGATGCCGAGCTCGTTCATCTCGAAGGCGGAAAGCCGCGCCCCCTGGAGCCGAGGCCGGGTTTCGTCGAGGAAGGCGTGGACCTTCTTGCCGGCTTCATGGGCGATCCGGATGATGCCAAGCGCGGTGCCGTAGTCCACCGTGGCCAAGGAGCCGGTGTTGCAGTGGTGGAGGATCTTGGCCTCATCGGGGATCAGGGGCAGGGCGTGGCGGCCTATTCGCTTGTTGGCCTCGACGTCCTCCTCGGCGATTTTCTGCGCCTCCTCGACGAGCCTCTGGGCGAGCGCCTCGGGGCTTCCCTCGTAGCCCTCCCAGATCCGCTTCATGCGATCCAGCGCCCAAAAGAGATTGACCGCGGTGGGGCGGGAGGCCCGGAGCACTTTATCAGCCTCGACCAGGTCCTCGCCCCGAAGGGCGGCGAGGGCGATGCCGAAGGCGGCGGCGGCCCCGATCGCCGGCGCCCCCCGCACCGCCATCTCGCGGATCGCCTGGGCCACCTCCTCGGGGGTGAAGAGC
Source organism: Thermaceae bacterium (assembly GCA_015490435.1). Taxonomy (GTDB): domain Bacteria; phylum Deinococcota; class Deinococci; order Deinococcales; family Marinithermaceae; genus WFXV01. The sequence goes on along the minus strand of WFXV01000072.1, from coordinate 3,078 downwards.
TCGAGGTAGACCTTTTCCTCGGGGATTCTCCGCTGGTCCAAGAGCACCAGCCGGTCCCCCTGCCACTCGATGGAGCGAAACGTGCTCAAAGCAACACCTTCCCTTCGCGAACGAGGCCGGAAAGATCCTCGATCCGCTCGATCTCCCGACTTTTCCGGATCCACTTCCGGGCGATATCGAGCCCCAGGCTCTCGGCGGCGGCCCGCTCTTCTTCGTCCTCGATCGACCAGAAGTCGGAGACGTGGGCCATGCCGATGAGCCGGCGGAACATCTCGGCGGCGCCGAAGCCGGCGGCGTCCCGAAGGAGCCGCTTTAGGTAGCGCTCGCGGTAGGTATCGGAGGGCCACTCGTCCTTCTGGCCGTCTTGCTCCCAGGCGGCGAGAAACTCGCGCTCGAAGACCCGCCAGGTCTCCTCGAAGCTCGAAAGCAGCCAGTCCCGAAAGGCCGCCTTGTCCTCCTCATTCGGCGCGTGGGCCTCGTAAGCGGCGTAGGCCAGGGCCAGGTTCCCGAGATAGGTGCCCAGGTCGTGGCCGATGGGCCCGAAGAAGGCGAACTCGGGGTCCACCACTTTGGTCTCCTCCGGCCCGGCCAGGATCGAGCCGGTGTGAAGGTCGTTATGGATCAGGGCCTGGGCCTGGGTCATGTAGCGCTCTTTGAGCTCGAGCACCTCCGCCCTTAGCGCGTCGTCGGCGTAGATCTCTTGGACCAGGGGCTCTAAGGGCTTCGAGTAGCGGTTATTGGGGTGGGGGATATAGGGCTGGGTAAAGACCAGGTCTTCTTGCACCTTTCGAAGCACCGGGTTTACGATCTCCGCCACCTTTTGCTTTTTCTCTTCTGAGGGCAAGAAGAGGTCTGAAGTGTAAAAAAGCGTCCGCGCCATGTAGCGGCCGAGGTGCTCCGCCGCTTTGGGGGAGCGCACCCCGCGACGGAGGGCAGAGCGCATTTCCTCCAGCCGGCCGAGGTCCTCCATCACCAAGACCGCGTCCCCGGGGTCAAAAAAGTAGACCTCGGGGACCTGCTCGGGAGCGTAGCGGGCAGCGAGGGAGAGCACCTCGTGCTCGACCTTGAGCCGGTCTTTCGGCATCTTGAAGTCGGGGTAGCGCCAGGCGTAGCCGAGCGCCTGCTTGACCACCACCGAGCGGCCGGTGGCCGGGTTTTGGACCCGGAAGAGGAGGTTCACGTTCCCCTCGGTGATCGGCTCCGCCTGCCACGGCCCCTCGCCGAGCAGGTGGGCTAGGCCCTTCTTTCGCAGGTAGTCCTTGACCGTTTGTTCGTTTAAAGCGTCCATCGGAATCCTCCCCGGGGCGGCTTCGTGGATCGCGTGAACATCTGTTCGCTCCTTTGCCTTTGTTCACCCCACGCTACGCACCCGGGGAAGATCCCGTCAACCAGCGCACATTTGTTCGGGAAACCTAGCCGCCGATGCCAAGCATCACCCGCTGGCGCTTGGTGGGCAGGGTGTTGCCGAAGGCGGGCTTTTGGTCGGTGCCGATGAGGATCGCGTCCAGAAGGGCCTCGACCGGGTCCGGGGCCTCGAAGGCGGGAGCGATGTCGAGCTCGAGCTCGGTCAAAAGACAAGGCCTGAGTTTTTTGTCCGAGGTCAGGCGAAGCCGGGAGCAGTTCGTGCAAAAGGGCTCGGAGACCGGGTTGATGAACCCTACCGTGCCCCTCGCCCCGGGAATCCTGAAGACCCGGGCCGGCGAGGAGGGGTCGGTCGCCACCGGCTCGAGGGGCCCAAAGGCCTCCTCGATCCGCCGCCGGGTCTCGCTCCCGGGCACGAACTGGGCGCGGTACTCCTCGAAGGGCGCGTTGTTCAGGTGCATGTACTCGATGAAACGCATGTGGAGGAGCCGCTCGAGCGTGAGCTCGGCGAGCGGGACGATCTCGCCGTCGTTCTCCCCCCGGATCACCACCGCGTTCAGCTTGACCGGGTGGAGCCCGGCCGCGAGCGCGGCCTCGATCCCCTCCCAAACCTTCTCGATCTCCCCGCCCCGGGTGAGCCGGCGGAAGACCTCGGGGTCGCGGGCGTCCAGCGAGATGTTGATCCTCTTGAGCCCGGCCGCGAGCAGCTCGGGAAGGCGCCGGGCGAGCAGGGTCGCGTTGGTGGTGACCGCGATGTCCTCCACCCCCGCCTCCCGGGCGGCGGCGATCATCTCGGGAAGCTCCTTCCGGACGAGCGGCTCGCCGCCGGTGAAGCGGACGCTCTCGGCACCGAGGATCACCCCCGCCCGCACGAAGTGGGCCACGTCGGAAACGCTCACCGTCCCCGGCGGGTCGGTCATCTCGAGCCCCAGGGGGTGGCAGTAGACGCAGTGAAAGTTGCACCTCGGGGTGACCGAGATCCTGAGGTCCTTGATGCGGCGGCCATAGCGATCGGTAAGCTTCATACCCCTCCAGGCGTGTGGCACAGTATAACCACACGCCTCCGCGCCCTCGGTGGCCCGGCGTACAAACAGCTCATCCAACCCCCTAAGATGGAACCAGGAGGCGACCAAGGTATGTTGCGAGTCCTGGCCTACACCATTCACAAGGACCTCGAGCGCGGCGGCCCCAACGAAGAGCTCCACATGACCCTCGACCACCTGGGCGGCGACAAGAAGAAGGTGGTGGACTTCCTGATCGAGACCGACCTCGAGACCCGCCCGGTGAAAAAGGAGCTGCTTGAGCGGATGCAGCGCGGCGAGGGGAACGTCCTCGCCCTCGGCCACCTGCACCACCTCTTCGACTCCCTCGCCGAGCTCAAGGAGGTCTACTACCAGATCATGCGCCCCCACGGGATCGCGCTGGTCTCCTGGGGCGCCGGGATCGACACCCGGAACCCGAGAGGCGTGGGCTCCGAGCGCACGCTGGAGGAGTTCCTGGCGCTCGCCAAGCTGATGAAGCCCGCCGACTAGTCCCGCCAGACCCCAAAGCCAAAGGGGGGAAGCACCGGGCCCTCGCCAAAGAGCGGGGGCCCTTTCTCGGAAAGCGCCACCGGCTCCCGGCCGAAGTTCACGTAAAGGCGGTAGCCGTCCCGCTCGGCGGCGAAGACCGCGGGGGGCGCCTCGAGCAGGCGCATGGGGGCCTTCGGGTGGGGGC
>WFXV01000071.1 GCA_015490435.1 Thermaceae bacterium | reverse complement strand
CAAGAACCTCACCGCCCTCGCCGGCGTGCTGGTGGCCTACGGCTTCGCCGAGACGGTGCTCAGCGAGTCGGGGATCATGGCGGCGGTGGCGATGGGGCTGGTGGTCCAGCGCGGGGCCATCCCCGAGGAACACCGCCTGAAGCGCTTCAAGGAGCAGCTCACCCTGCTCGCGATCAGTCTGCTCTTCGTCCTGCTCGCTGCCGACCTGCCCCTTTCCACCGTGGAGGCGATGCTCGTCCCAGGCCTTTTGGTGGCGCTTTTGCTCCTCGTCGTGGTGCGCCCGCTCTCGGTGGCCGTCGCCCTCCGGGGCTCCGAGCTCGGCCCCAAGGAGCGGCTTTTCATCGCCGCCCTCGCCCCCCGGGGCATCGTCGCCGCCAGCGTGGCCTCGCTCTTCGCCCTCTTCCTCCCGGGGGAGGGAGAGCGCCTTTTGGCCCTGGTCTTCATCACCATCTTCGTGAGCGTGGCCGCCGCCAGCCTGCTCGCGCCGCTCCTTGCCCGGATCCTGGGCCTTACCACCGCCGCCGGGCGGCTCCTTTTGGTGGTGGGCGCGGGCGGGCTCGGGCGCACGGTGGCCCGGCTTTTGGCCCAGGGAGGGCGGCCGGTGGTGCTCCTCGACCGCAACCCACAGAAGGTGCGGGAGGCCGAGCGTGAGCGGCTCTTCGTGGTGCGCGGCAACGCTCTTGAGGAGGATGACCTCGAGGCCGCCGGCGCCGACGAGGCCGGGAGCCTGCTGGCGGTCACCCCGAATCCTGAGGTCAACCTGCTCGCGGTGCAGCTGGCCCGGGAGGTTTTCGGGATTCCCCGGGCCTACCCCGCGGTGGACCCGGGGAGCGTGGGGCTCGAGCTCGTCCGCCGGGTGGGGGCCGAGCTCGCCTTCGGCCGGCCGCTCGACGTCGAGGACTGGGACCACGCCCTCGCCCACCGCGGCGCCCAGGTCCTGGAGTACGCCATCCCCGAGGGGTTTTCCGGCAAGGCGGTGGGGGAGCTCGACCTGCCCCCCGAGCTCCTGCCCCTGGTGCGGAGGAAGGGGGAGTCGGTCGAGGTGGTGCACGCCGCCCAGACCTGGGCTCCGGGCGAGCGGGTCCACTTTGCGAGCCTCCTCCCCGAGGACGAGGCTCGGGCCCTCCTCGACCGCTTGCTCGCGCCCCCGAGCTAGGCTAGATTGGGCATGGTCTGGGCCCTTAGCTCAATGGTTAGAGCAGCCGGCTCATAACCGGTTGGTTGCAGGTTCGAGTCCTGCAGGGCCCACCATTTTTGCCAAAAACCCGCCGGCCTTCCTATACTTTAGAGGGCCGCGGGCCGGCGTAGCTCAGCGGTAGAGCAACCGCCTCGTAAGCGGTAGGTCGCCGGTTCGAATCCGGCCGCCGGCTCCAGAGCAGGACGCAAAGCTTCCGCCCCCTATAGTGGGGGCGGAAAAGCTTTTGACACCTTATTGACACCTAGAGCCCTAGAGCTCACTGCCGGACCCGGGTCACGTCCTCGGCGCCCCGGTGGATACGCCGGAGGCCCTTTTTTCCGCGGTTTAGGGTGACCCAGCCGCCTCCATACCACCAGGCATAGGCGTTGAGGTCGGTATAGGTGAGCTTGGCCCCGCGCGCCTCGCCAGCTACGTGGGCCGCCCCCCGCTTGGCGGTGGGGGTGATCGGCGCCTCGATCCCCGGGATGTGCATCGGGACGGGCGGGGCAAATGGGCGAGTGCGGACAGTCGGGATCATGCGTCACCAGGTAATGAAGGCCCACGGGTCAAAGACGATTTTGTGCAAGTTGTCCTTAGTGAGGGGGTTGTCCAGGGCAAAGGCCACGAACACCTTGCGATAATCGCTCCCGTAGGAATACTCGTAAGCGGACCAACCCCAGCCGTAGTTATCGCCGTTGAACGTGTTGGTATCCACCACCAAGCTGCCCGAGAGCGCGCGTTGGCGAGAGCCCGGAGAATACGCGGCCACGGGGACGTTGTTGCCGTAAAGGAAATCGTTTCCAGAGTAATACAGGTTATCCCCAGGCGTGGCCGCCGCGGCCAGTCGCGAGAAGTAGAAACCGTAGGGGTTGCTACTGCTCGAACCCTCGGCCATTACCAGGTGATCCGCGATTACGAGGTCTCCGTAGTAGTTATTTATCGCGTAAAACCACCCCGTCCAGAACACCTTGCCGGTGAGGGCCCCCACGTTTTGCAGAGCGAGCGAAAACGCTGCCGGGCTTGCCCCCGTGGGCGACACGTCGAGCGCGTAGGTGTAGATCAGCCGCAAGCGTTGATCGGCCGCCAGCGTGAGGGTCACCGGCGTGCCATTCCCGTCGCGAAAAAGCTCCCGCGTGAGCAGTTGACCTGTGGCGGCGGGAGCCCACCCCCACTCGGTGAGATTTTGCCCGCCGACCTCCGCCTCCGTGAACTCGCGGGTGCGCGTGAACTCGTAATGGCCGGTAGACGGGTGGGCAGTTTGATCGGGCTCGCCGGACGGGATGTTGTTGGTGCGGGCCACCTCCGCCTCCAGGCCAGTGTCCCCCGCGCTGGGCGCCGTGCTGCCGGTGCCCACGGCAGCGTATTGAGCGAGGCCTGTGAAGCCGTAGCTCGGGGGTAAGTCATAACCCCCGTCAAGGATCAGGTTATGCTGCTCGCCAACGCGCTCAGGCGTCCAGACCCGCCCCCGCCCGAGCCCACCCGGGCCCGAGCGCAGGCGCTCGCGGTAGCGCCCGACCTCGTAGCGCATGTGCTGGGGCCGGAGCCGGGCTCGCATCGAGGGCGGCGGGGCACGGCGCTCGCGGATGACCATGCGGGGGATGATGATCCGCCGCTTGGGGACAAAGATCTTACGCTGCGACATAGCTACCTCCTGTCGGGGCCGACACCTGGGCGGTGCCGAGAGAATCCACGCTGTAAGGCGCCTGGGTGAGGTCCACGACGACCACGACGAGGGCGTAGCTCCCGCCAGCGGGCGCCGCGACCTGAGCGGTGCCAAGGGCCTCTACGCCGAGGTCCCGGACGATCACCACCGGGTGGTAATCCCCGGACGCCGGCGCCGTGACCTGGGCGGTGCCCAGAACCTCAGTGCCGAGGTCCTCGATCACTACGATCGGCATGTAGACCCCGGACGTCGGCGCGGCGACCCGGGCGGCGCCAAGACTCTCGACCCCCAGGTCCCGCACCACCACCACGGGCCAGTAGACGCCCGACGTTGGCGCGGCGACCCGGGCGGCGCCGAGCACGTCCTCGGCGCGGACCGGATAGAGGTCCGAGCGCAGCACCAGGCCGGTGCCGTCGGGATCGCTTTCGAGCGACCCCAAAAGCTCGAACTGATACGGGAGCGCCACCCCCTGATCCAGCATCGCCGGCTCGGCGTAGGTCTCCACCACGTGCGCGGTGGCATACTGCTCGCGTTGCACGCGCATGTAGAGGGTCCGGCGGTCCGGCGAGAGGTGGAAAAGCAGCACGTCCGAGTTGGGGACGTAGTAGCCGGCCTCGGCGTCCATCACCAGGACCGGGTCCACGCCGGGCCAGGGGCCACGCATCACATACTCGCCGGCAAGGGGATCCCACTGCCGGACCCAAACCTCGCCCGCGCGCTCGTAGGCCACCACGTGCCGAGCGGCCTGGTCAAAGGCGAGGGTTAGATGCCGCACCTCGCGCACCGGGTGCACGAGGTCGGGTACCGGGGTCTCGACCCACCCGGCGGCCGACGGGTCCCCGCCGATGGCCCAGGGGGCACCGCCGGCCTGGGCTTGGAAGAGCCGGAGGCGTCGTTCCCGCCGGTCCAAGAGCGCGAGCCAGGCGTAGCCGAAGAGCTCTTCGAAGGTGCCTCCGCCGGTGCTCGCCATGACGCGCGGACCCCGCGCAAGACTTATCTCGGCGAAGTAGCCCTTGCCCCTTCGGCTCACCCGCGGCTCGAACTTCACGGCGCGGGCACCTCCCGGCGGTAGCGCGGGTTCTCGAAGGCTTTCCCCGCGGCTTCGGCGAGCTTGAGCGCAAGCCAAAAGGCCCCGGCGGCGAAGCCGAGGTAGAAGAGCCAGCCGTACTCGCGCCGCTTCACAGGACCCCCTTCACTGCGCGAGCACCTGGACGCTCACCGGCCCCTCGCCGGCGTCCCGGATCTCCAGAGCGTCGTAGAACCAGGAGGGACTCAGCGTGGTGCCGCTTGGCAGGAGGTACTCCACCCGCTCCTCGCTGGCACCGTCGGAGCGAATGAAGACCAGCAGGGCCTTGGTGTCCCCGTAGTTCATGATCTCGCCGCGCGTGGCCGGCTTGCCCAGGGCGGCCGCGACGTTGAGCCGGAGGTCCGAGACCCCCTCGGCGCGGTGCACGTAAGGAAGCCGGCGGGGATCGTGGGGCGGGACGTCCTTGACCGGCAGACCGTGTTCGTAGCCAAGCATCCGCTCCAGCGCCGCAAGGGCATCGGTGAGTCGGTTAAGCTTGCCCTCGAGCCAGGCCAGGATGCGTTTGACCTCCGGCGAGGAAAGCAGGTCGCTCAGCGCACCCTTCAAGTTGATACCCAGCACGGCTCACCTCGCCCAGAGCCCGGGGCAGGCGCCGGTGGCACACTCCCCGGGCTGCTCGATCGCACCGAGCGGCATGACCCCGCCCTCCGCTTCCTCCCTCTTGAGGTAAGCCAGGGCGAGGGCGATTCCACCGCCGACCACCGCGTAGGCGGCGACGGCGCCGAGCGTCCACCAAAAAGCCCGCTTGAACTCGCGCTTCGGGCGGAAGGGGTAGCCCCCTCGGTTAGCGGGCATCGCGCCCCACCCCCTTAGCGCTCGGCTCGGGCGTAAGCTCGGCTTTTTGCTCGTACTGGGGCCGGATCCGGGCGAGGGCGGCCTCGATCATCTTGACCGCCACGTCTCGCTTAAGCCCGGGGGCCAGCTCGTTCAAAATCTTCAACGCCTCTTCTAACTTTCTCCGCGCACGCTCGTCCGGCGGCAAGTCCACCGCCCGCCGGTAACGCTCCTCCACGGCGAGCACGGCCTGTTCGGCCGCCTTGGGGACGTGTTCGGTTAGCCACTTCTGGTACTGGCCCCCGAGCAAGCGGAGGATCTGCGCGAGCACGGGGCCCACCCCTGGGATCGCGCTCACCACCCCAGCGAGGAAGTTGACCACCAGCATGATCACGCCGACCGCGAGCGCGGCCTGAATCAGCCAGACGAGCCAGAGGTTTCCGGGCGGAATCAGGTCCTTAAGAAAGTCCACGACTCACCTCCAAACCCGGCCACCGCCCGCCGATAGGCCTCGGTCACCGGGCGCTGGGTGTGCCAGCGCCAGAGCAAGAAGCCCGCGAGCACGAGGGTGGCCGGCAAAAGGTAGCGCCTCATCAGATCCCGATCCCTTCGCAGCGCGGATCGTCCGGGTGCTCGAAGCAGTAGAACGGGTCGGTCGGGTACTCGGGGGGCGCTGGGGGCGAGGGCGGCTCGCTCGGCGGCGGGAGCGCTCCCCGAGCCCTTGGCTTTTGGGCCATGACCCAGCTCGCCACCACGTAGGCGCCGGCAGCGAACAAAGCTAGCTTGATGAGCTTAGTAGCCACGCGGAACCTCCTTTCTGAGCTCGATTCCCTTGCGCCGAAGCACGCCGGCGAAGGACTCCAGGGCGTCGGTGTTCCGGCGGATCAGGTACTTGGTCTCGGCGACGTGGCGCTGGATCTCTCGGAGCGTCTTCACGGCCTCTCGCTCGCGCCAGACCACCA
>WFXV01000070.1 GCA_015490435.1 Thermaceae bacterium | reverse complement strand
GGGCGGCCGGGTAGCGGGCGCTTTGCTCGAGGTAACGGCGGTGGGCGCGCTCGGCCTCCTCGAGCCGCCGCCGCAGGGCGCGCCGTTCGGCCTCCAGTTCATCGAGCGCCCCGCCGAGGCGCTCCGCCGGGCGCTCGATGAACTGGAGGCCGAACGGCGCGCCCTGCGGCGGCGGCTCGAGGAGGCCGAGCGCGCCCACCGCCGTTACCTCGAGCAAAGCGCCCGCTACCGGGCCGCCCTCGAGGCCCACCGCCGCGCCCTCGAGGAGCGGCGCCGGGAGGCCCGGCGGGTCTGGACGCTGGAGGCGGCGCTCGCGGAGAAGCTGCCCCGCCTCCGGGCGCGGCTCGCCGAGCAAGCCGAGGTGGAGGCCGCGCTCGAGCGCCTCCGCGCCCGGGAACGGCAGGCCCGGGCCGAGCTCGCCGCCCTTGAGGCCGAGCGCGCGCGGGTCCGCCGGGCCCTGGAGGAGGGCCAGGGGCTCGCCGAGGGCCCGCGAAGGCTCCTTGCCGCCGGCCTCCCCGGGCTGCTCGGCTCGGTGGCCCAGCTCATCGCCTTCCCCCCGGAGCTCAAGGAGGCCGCCGAGGCCGCCCTCGGGGGCCGGCTTTCCTGGGTGGTGGTGGAAGACGAGGCGAGCCTCAAGCGGGCGGTGGCCTGGCTGAAGGACCGGGGCTATCGCGCCACCCTCCTGGCCCGAACCCTGGCCCGCCCGCCCAAGGAACAACCGGTGCCCGACTGCCCCGGGGTGCTCGGGCGGCTCCGGGAGTGGGTGCACTTCGAGGGCGATCCCCGGCTTTCCCGCACGGTGGTGGGCGAGACCCTGCTCGCCGAGGACCTGGACGCGGCCCTCGCGTGCTTCAAGCGCCACCCCCGCCGGATCGTCACCCGGAGCGGGGAGCTCCTCGAGCTGAGCGGGGCGGTGAGCGGGGGGCGCACCCGCCGCCACGGGTTGCTCGAGCTCCCGGCCCGGGCACGGGAGCTCGAAAGGGAGCGGGAGGCGCTCCTTGCCGAGCTCGAGCGGCTCGAAAAAGAGCGGGAAGCGCTTGAAGGGCGCCTCCCGGAGACCGGCGCCCTCGCGCAGGAGGTCTCGGCGATCTTCGAGGAGCTCCGCCTCCTCCACAAAAGCCTCGCCCGCCCGCTTCCCGAGCCGGGTGCGCCGCCCGAGGCGGTGCCCGAGCCCGACTGGAGCGCGCTGCTTGCCCTCGAGGAGCGGGCGAACGCGCTCCGGGAAATGCTCCGCCAGGCCGAGGCCTGGGCCCGCTACCGCCAGGCCGAGGCCGAGCGCCCCCGGCTCGAGGAGGAGCTCGCCGCCGTCCGGGCCCAGCGGGCCGAGGCCGAGGCGCGCATGGCGCGTCTCCTCGAGGCGGAAAAGCGGCTTGAGGCCTGGAGCGCGCGGGTGGCCGGCCTTCTCGAAGGGGTGCGGGCCGCCCTCGGCGAGCTCGCCAAAGCCCGGGAGCGGCGCCTCCTGGAGGCCTCCCGGGCCCAAAAGGAGGCCGACCGCAAGGTCGCCGAGGCCGAGGAGGCCGAGCTCACCGCGGTGCGCAAGGAGACCCAGGCGGAGGCCCTCGCCGCCGAGCTCGCCGAGCTCCCGCCGGGCCCCGCCGCCCCCGGCGGGCTCGCGCGGCTTCGGGCGGTGGAGCGGGCACTCGCCGATCTTGGGCCGGTGAACTTCCGGGCCGAGGTGGAGCTGGAGGCGCTCGAGGCCCGGCTCCGGGAACAGTCCCAGCGCCTGGCCGAGGCGGGGGAGGCCCACGCCCGGCTCCAGCGCTTCCTGGCCGAGCTCAGGCGCGACTTCGAGGACCGCCTGCAACAGGCCGAGGCCCGGCTCGAGGCCGCCTTCGCCGAGTATGTGCGGGGCCTGCTCGGGGGCGAGGGCCGGATCCGCCGGGACGACCGGGGCCTCGTCCTCGAGCTCGCCCCCGCCGGCAAGCGGGTGCGGGCGCTCTCGCTCTTTTCCACCGGGGAGAAGACGATGGGCGCACTCGCACTCCTCTTCGCCCTCGCCGAGGTGCGGGAGGGCGGGCTCCCCATCGCCGTCCTGGACGAGGTGGACGCCGCCCTCGACGAGGCCAACCTGGCCCGCTTCGTTCGCTTCCTGAAGCACTTCAAGAAGGGCCGCCAGGTCCTGATCGTCACTCACCAAAAGCGCACCCTCGAGGCTGCCGACGCCGTCGTCGGGGTCACCAGCACCGAGGGGGTGAGCCGGGTCTACACCCTGAGGCGGGCCGAGGCCGGATAGATTGGGAGGGTGAGCCGCTATCTCCTGGTGCTCGCCCTTCCCCTCGCCGCCCTTGGCCAGTACCTGGGCTGGCCCGGCGTGCTCGTCTTCTTCCTGGCGGCGCTCGCGCTTTTGCCCCTCGCCGGCTGGATGGGGGAGGCCACCGAGGTCCTCGCCGCCCGCACCACCCCGGCCCTCGGCGGCTTGCTCAACGCCACCTTCGGCAACGCCGCCGAGCTGATCCTGGCGGGGGTGGCGCTCGCCGCCGGGCACATCGAGGTGGTCAAGGCCTCGATCACCGGCTCGATCTTGGTGAACGTGCTCCTCGTGCTCGGGCTTTCGATCTTCCTCGGGGGGCTCCGCTACCCCGAGCAGCGTTTTTCCACCGAGAGCGCGGGGCACCTCGCCACCCTCCTCACCCTCTCCCTGGTGGCCTTCGCCCTCCCCGCGCTCTTCGACCTGAGCGAGCGCACCTACTTCGGGGTCGCGAACCCCGAGGGCGCCGACCTCCGCTTCAGCCTGGCGGCGTCCGGGGTGCTGATCGCGAGCTACTTCGCGAGCCTTTGGTACACCCTGGTCACCCACCGGGACCTCTTCAAAAGCGAGATGCCCCACCACCAGGTCGATGGCTCGGCCCTTCGGGCGGCGGCGGTGCTCCTTTTTGCCACCCTCGGGGTGGTGGCCGGTTCCGAGCTCCTCGTCCGAAACCTCGAGGCGACCACCGAGGCGCTCGGGATCAGCCCCTTCTTCGTGGGCATCGTGCTGGTGCCGCTCGTGGGCAACGCCGCCGAGCACATGGCGGCGGTGGGGTTCGCCCGCAAGAACCGGATCGACCTGAGTGTCGAGATCGCAGTGGGCTCGAGCATCCAGATCGCCCTGCTGGTGGCGCCGCTCCTCGTCTTCCTCGGGGTCTTTCTGGGACAGCCCTTCGACCTCGTCTTCAAGAACCCCCTCGAGCTCGCCGCCCTCACCGCCACCGTGCTGATCGCCAACAGCGTGCTCCGGGACGGACGCACCCGCTGGCTCGAGGGGGTCTTCCTGCTCGGGGTCTACGCCTTACTCGCCTTCGCCTTCTTCTTCGTCTAGCCGCTCCACCAGCGCCCTCAGGTCGCCGAGGTCCATCTTGGCGTAGATCGCGCTGGTGTTGACGTTTTGGTGGCCGAGGAGCCGGGCGGTGAGGTGCAGGTCGCCCGAGGCCTTGTAAAACCGGGTGCCGGCGGTGTGGCGGAGCAGGTGGGCGCCGTGGTAGCGGCGGGGGAAGCCGAGCTCGGCGTAGTAGCGATTGAGCCGCCTTCGCACCATGTCGGCGCTGGTCCGCTTGCCCTTGCCCCGGGGCCCCTTCAGGTTGATGAAGACCGCCTTTTCCCCGGGGGCGGCGAGCCCGGCCCGGAGCCGGAGCCAACGCTCGAGGTCCCGGGCCACCCCCCGGGCCAGCGGCACCGTCCGCCGCTTGCCCCCCTTGCCCCGGCGCACGGTGAGGGTGCGCTCGGTGGGGTCGTAGTCGTCCACCTCGAGGGCCACCGCCTCGCCGACGCGCAGTCCCGCCTCGCCCAGCACCCGCACCAGCGCCCGGTCCCGCACCTTCTCGGGTTCCTCCCCCTCGAGGTGGCGGAGGAGCTCCCGGTAGAGGGAGAGGGGAAGCGCCGGCCGCCGCTCCTCCCTCGGGGTAGGGTCGGCGGGGGCGTGCACGTCCTCGGGCACCTCGGCGGCGCCGGCCCAGGCGAGCGCCCGGTAGAAGGCCCGAACCCCCGAGAGGTAGGTCTGCACCGTGGTCGGGGCCAGGGGCCCGGCGTTCTCGGCGAGGTGGCCGCCCAAGGTCAAGAGCTCCGAGACCCAGCGGTCGAGGTCGTCGGAGGTCGCCTTCAGGATCGGCACCCTGGGCCCCTTCGCGCCCTCGGGCCAGGCCCAGGCCAAAAAGTCCCGCACCGCCACCCGGTAAGTCTTCAGGGTCTCGGGGCTGGTGGCCGACTTCTTCCGGCCCTTGGTGAAGAGGTAGACCTCGAGGAGCTCGAGCAACCGGTCCTCGTCCCGGGTGGCGGCGGCCTCGACCGCGAGCAGCCGGCGCTTTTTGGGGTCGGCCCAGTTGCCGAGGGGGACCAGCACGGGGGTCATTCTAGCGTCAGTTTCTGGAAACCGGGGCGTAGACTGGGCGCGTGCACGTACTTGGTCTTTTTCTAATCCTTCTTCTCGCCGCCTGCAGCGAGGCGCCCACCTTGCGCTATCCCACCGCCCCCGGGGCCTACGCCACCGCCACCGGGGATGCTGACCCCGGCGAGCTCGCCTGGCTCGAGGGCTTCGCCGTGGTCGAGGCGGGAGACCTCTGGGACGGGCCAAACCCCACCTACGCCGAGCTCCTTGGAAAGGGCGTCCGCCTCCTCGGCTACGACTGGATGCCGGCGGCCTACCACGAGCCAGAAGGCGAGGACTTCCCGCTTGCCGCCTGGCTTTACGAAAACCGCGACTGGGCAAGCCTGAACCCAAACGGCCCCTTTCCCCACTGCCAGGCGATGGGCTACGCCTGGTGCGAGGACTACTACTTCGACTACGGCGAGGATCGGGTGATCGCGAGGAAGGTGCAATCCCTCGTGGAGGCTGCCGGGCGGTGGCGGGGGATCTTCTTCGACTGGGGGCCCGGGGTCTTCATCGAGGAGGAGGCCTACGACGGGATGCGAGCGACCTTCGCAAGGCGCCATCCGGGAACGGACTACCGCCAGGCGGTGGGGCGTTTTTACGCCGCGCTCGCCCGGGAAGCGCCGGGCCTCATCGTCAGCAACCAGGGCTTTCGAAACGCCGAGGCTGTCTTGCCTCACGTGCACCTCGACATGACCGAGAGCTACGCGGTGGGGGAGGCGTACCTGGGGCGGCGGCTTCGGATCTGGGGCAGGGGAGAGGTGGAGGTGCCCGACACCCTCTACTTCCCGGTGAGCGAGGACTTCCGCCGGGGCCGGCTCGAGGATAC
>WFXV01000069.1 GCA_015490435.1 Thermaceae bacterium | reverse complement strand
AGCCCTGCGTGGCCCTTGCCCCTCAGGTAGCGGGCGGTGTGGTCGGTGATCGCGCGGTAGAAGGGAAAGCGCCGGGCGAGGGCTTCGTGGGCCTCCCAGGGCAGGGGGTGGGCGAGGGTGGTCTCCCAGGTGAGCAGGGTGACCCGGGGGAAGGCGGCGAGCACCGCGTGGGCGGCCTCGGGATCGGCGGCGAAGTTGAACTCGGCCGCCCGCCGCTTCGTGTTGCCACGGCCGGTGTGGGCGCCGCCCATGACGTAGAGCCCCTCGAGGAGGTGGGGAAGCTCGGGCTCGAGCAAGAGGGCGATCGCCAGGTTGGTGAGCGGCCCGAGCGCCACCCCCCGGACCTCGCCGGGGTGGCGCCGGGCGAGCTCGACGAGGGCGAGGGCCGCCGGCGTCTTTTCGGGCCGGGCGCGGGCCCGGCGCGCTTTCAGGTTCCCGAGCCCGTCCTCGCCGTGGAAGAAGGTCGCCCGCTCCCGGGGCTCGGGGACGAGCGGCCGAGCCGCGCCCACGAAGACGGGCACCTCGGCCTGGGCGGCGGTGAGCACCTCGAAGACGTTTTGGACCACGTTTTCGAGGGGGACGTTGCCGTCCACTGTTCCGATTCCAAGAATCTCGACCTCCGGGGTCCCGAGTACGAGCAAGAGCGCGAGGGCGTCGTCCACCCCGGCGTCGGTGTCCACGAAGAGCTTCATCAGAACTCTGCCTCCAAGTCGTCGAGATCTAGCACCCGGATGTTTTCAATGTGTACGAAGTTTAGGTGGCTTCCGGCCTCCTTAGGACTTTCATAGTCCTGGCGAAGGTAGGCGATTCGGGCGTTGCCTCTAAGGGCGAGGTAGGCGAGGGCAGCGGTAATCGTGGATGTGCCAGTAGATATGTTGAAGGCAGCCCGATCGAACAGCAACGAGAGCGGGCTACCATATGCGTTTTCGAGTTCCTTCAGGATTGTCTTACGGAGTTTGAGCACTTCCCAGCTATCAACATCCTCGAGCTCTAGCCACCGCACATTTAAGTTTTTCAAACATTGCTTTATGAAGGCTTCGTACCTTTTTTTAACTTTCCCCCAAATCTCCTGAGCGTCACCCGTTTTCAGTTCCCCTTTGATTCGCATTAATGTATCTCTGGGAATGATCAGTACGAGTTCACGTGGGCCAACCCCTTTGTTGTATTCGGTAATAGCTTTGAGCAAAATAGGAACGGCGAGCAGCGGACGTAGACGTGCGTTATCGGAGTTTTCCCAAGTAAGCTCGGGGCATGTTCGCTCTGGTGTTCTGCTAAGTAGCAAAGTGAGGTTCGGCGTCTGCGCTGAAATTAAGTATTCAATTGGCGAGCGTCTTTCCGAGAACTCTACAATGGACTCGATTTCTAGGGATAGTGCGATACCGATGAGGTATACGCTCGCCGTCATGGCTGTTACAATGTTTCCTAAATAGATTGCATCCGCCAGCCAGCTGATCGCAAGCAGGCTTGCCACGATGTAATAAATCGCGCCGGCACGGTTGCTGATTTCCGAAGTGAGTATCTGTTTGAGATACCGGAGACCCCTGAAGGCGAAACGCTTTTCGCCTTGGATGTGGATGAGTTCCAAGGCGGTCAGCCCGAGCCAGCCGAGTGTGAAAGTGAAAAAGCCCTGCTCTTTAAAAAAGAGCAAGGCCAGCGGTGGGACCGCCAGCCAGAGGAGAAGGTAAAGGGAATACGAAGGGAAGCGGGACCGGAGTCTTCTCAACAAGGGTGGTCGCGCTACTCCTCTTCCTCGGTCTTGCCCTTTTGGATGACCTCGGGCTCGGCCTCGGAGACTTCGGCCTCGGCGGCCTCGGCTTCGAGCTTCTCGACGTCCTCGGGCGGCACCACCGTGGCCACGGTCTCCTCCTTGTCCACCAGCGGCTCGACGCCCTCGGGGAACTGGATGTCGCCGACGTGGAGCACGTCGCCGATCTCGAGCCCGGAGACGTCCACCTCGATGTACTCGGGGATGTTCTTGGGCAGGGTCTTGACCAGGATGTCGGTCATGACCTCCTCGAGCACCCCGCCCTGCTTGGTGCCCACCGGCGTGCCCACGAACTTCAGGTTGACGTACATCTCGATGGGCTCGTCGGCGAGGGCGTAGAAGTCCACGTGCTCTGGGATGTGCTTGCGCTTGTTGAGCTCGACCTGGCGGACCAGGGTGTCCACGGTCTTGCCGTCCTCGAGCTCGAGCGTGATCACGTGGTGAATGCTGGCCTGGCGGAAGACCTTATCGAACTCGACGAAATCCACGTAGATCTTTTCGTTCATGTGGCGGTTGTAGAGCACCGCCGGGAGCTTTCCTTCTCGGCGGAGCGCCTTGGGGCGCTCGTCGCCGCGGTAGTAGGCGCGGAGCTTGTATTCCATGGCTGGTCCTCCCTCGCGCCCCGGGTGGGCGCACGGCAACAGCTTAAAGTCTACGCGTTCGAGAATAGGGGGTCAACCGGGCCCTGGTGGGCGAGCAGCTCGCTCACCGAGCGGTGGGTGTGCACCCGGCGGATCGCCTCGGCCAGAAGGGGCGCGGTGGAGAGCACCACGTAGCCGGGGTTATCCGAAAGCGGAATGGTGTCGGTGAAGACCACCCGCTCGATTCCCTCGTGGGCGAGGTTTTCCCGCGCCGGTCCCACCAGGACCGGGTGGGTCGCCATCACCACCGCCTCGGGCCGGGCCCCGGCGGCGACCAGCGCCTCCACCCCCCGCCGGATGGTGCCGCCGGTGGAGACGATGTCGTCGATCAGGATGGGGCGCAGGCCCTTGACCTCGCCGATCACGTAGGTGACCTCGGTCTCGGTGGGGCCGGTGCGCCTTTTCGCCAGCATGGCCATGGGGAGCTCGAGCAGCTCGGAAAGCCGCCGGGCCTCCTCCGCCCGGCCCGCGTCGGGGCTCACGATCACCGCGTTTTGGGTGAGCCCCTCCCGCACCAGGTACTCGGCGAAAAGCCGCACCGCCGAGAGATGGTCCACCGGGATGTTGAAAAACCCCTGGATCTGGGGGGCGTGCAGGTCCACCGCGATCACCCGGTGGACGCCAACTCGCTCCAAGAGGTCGGCCACCACCTTGGCGCTGATCGGCTCCCGGCCCTTGGTCTGCTTGTCCTGGCGGGCGTAGCCGAAGTAGGGGATGACCGCGTTGATGCGCCGGGCCGAGCTCCGCCTGAGCGCGTCGGCGAAGAGGAGGAGCTCCATCAAATGGTCGTTCACCGGCGGGCTGGTGGGCTGGATCACGTACACGTCGGCCCCGCGTACGCTCTCGGCGAGCCTAAGCCGCACCTCGCCGTCCGGGAAGCGGCCGAGCTCGGCCTCGGAGAGGGGAAGGCCGAGCTCGCGCGCGACCCGCTGGGCCAGGGCGGGATTGGCGCTGCCTGCGAGAACTTTTAGCTCCATGGATGCGTTCCCTCGATTCATTTTAGCCGGGCCACCGCCCGTTCGAGGGCCGCCGCCATGCGCTCGCTTCCCTCGGCCAAAAAGAGGGCGAAGTCCACGTCGGAGCCGGCCGTGGCCTGGTCGGAGACGACCCTGAGGAGCGCCATCGGCACCCGGAAGCGGCGGGCGGTCCAGAGCGCCGCCGCCCCCTCCATCTCCACCGCGTCGGCCTTGAAGGTCTCCCGGATCCAGCGGGCGAGGCGCTCGTCGGCGACGAAGCGGTCCCCGCTCGCCACCCGGCCGACCCGGGCGCCCGCGGCTTCCTCCAAAAGGGCCGAAAGCCGGGGATCGGCGGGGACGAAGCGCTCCCCGGTGGCGAGCTCGCCGGGCGCCCGGCCGAAGGGGGTGAGGTCCACGTCCCACTGGACCGCGTCCAGCGCGACCAAGAGGTCGCCCTGCGCGAGCTCCGGGGCCAGCGCCCCCGCCACCCCGGCGAAGAAGGCGGCCCGCGCCCGGAAGGCGGTAAGCGCCCAGGCGGTGGCCGCTGCCGCCGCCGCCTTACCCACCTGGGTCTGGACCACCGCCGCTTCCCTTCCGGCGAACCGGCCCCGGTGGGCGGGGAAGGGGCCGGGAACTTGCGCACGCCCCTCGAGGCGGCGGAGGAGCGCCGCCGCCTCCTCGCCCTCGGCCGCGAGCAGCAGGATCATGGGAGCGGGATCGTCTCCTGGACGCGGATCCCCGCGTCCAGGACGCGCTTCGCCCAGGCCTTCGCGCCCTTTAGGTCGTGGTCCCGGTAGTTGCCGCAGGTAAGCGGGCTCACCCCGGGGACCGGGCCCTCGTGGGCGAGGACGTCCTCGAGCGCGGCCTCGAAGGCGGCGCGGACCTCTTCCTCGCTCGGTGCTCCGACCACGGTCATGTAGAACCCGGTGCGGCAGCCCATGGGGGAGAGGTCGAAGACGCCCTCGAGGTGGTCCCGGATATAGGTAGCGAGGAGGTGCTCGAGGGTGTGCATGGCGTCGGTGGGGATCGCCGCCTTATTGGGCTGGGCGAGCCTTAGGTCCCACTTGGTGAGCCCCTCGCCCCGGGCCGCAAGCCGCACGTAGGGCGCGTGGACCCGGGTGTGGTCGAGCTCGAAGGATTCGACCCTGGCCATAGGCTCAGCGTAAACCATCGTTCCAAGGGCCGGGGCCCTGTAGTTTTAGCGCCGGAGCACTCCCCGCCAAAGCTCGCGGAAAAAGAGCAGGAAGACCGGGATCAGCTCGATGCGGCCGGCCCACATCTCGAAGGTGAGGACGAGCTTGGTGAAGGGGTGCATCCAGGCGAAGTTGGCCATCGGCCCCACCAGCCCGAGCCCGGGACCGATGTTGCCCACGGTGGCGGCGCTGGCGGTGAAGGCGACCACCAGGTCGCCCTCGAGCAGCGCGACCACCAGGGCGCCGGTGGCGAAGGTGACGACGTAAAGGGCGACGAAGGCCGAGACCTGGCGGAGTACGTCCTCGCCCACCGGCCGGCCCCCGAGCCGGAGGGGGATCACCGCCTGGGGGTGCAGGGTGCGCTTGAGCTCGCGGAGGATGTGGTAGAGCATGATCCGCCAGCGCACGATCTTGATCCCGCCGGCCCCCGAGCCCGCCGATCCCCCGAGGAACATGAGCGCCACCAGGATGACCTGGGCGGGCACCGTCCACTGGGCGAAGTCGGCGCTGGCGTAGCCGGTGGTGGTGAGGATCGAGACCACCTGGAAGAAGGCGTGGCGGAGGCTTTCTTCAAAGCCGTAGTCGTGGTGGCCGAAGAGGTAGGCGAAAAGCCCCAGGCTCGCCACCACCACCACCAGGGCGTAGGCCCGGAACTCGGGGTCGGCGAGGAGGGGGCGGGGTTCCCTTTGGAAAAAGAGCCGGAACTGGAGCATGAAGTTGGTGCCGGCGAGGAACATGAAGACCACCGCCACCCATTGGGCGAGGGGGCTGAAAGAGGCGAAGGAGTCGCCCCGCGGGCTGAAGCCCCCGGCGGGGATGGTGGTGAGGGCGTGGGCCAGGGCGTCGTAGAGGCCCATGCCGCCGATCAAATAACCGAGCATCGCCCCCAGGGTGAGGGCGACGTAGACCCGGAGCACCGCCTCGGCGGTGTGTTTCAGGCGCGGGGTCATCTTCTCCTTTTGCACCCCGGTGGACTCGGCGAAGAACATCTGGCGCCCGGCCACCGCTAGGTGGGGGAGGACGGCGATGAAGAGCAGGATGATCCCCACCCCGCCAAACCACTGGGTGAGCGCGCGCCAGAGGAAGAGGCTCTTGGTGAGGGCGGCGAAGTCGGTGAGCACGGTGGCCCCGGTGGTGGTGAAGCCGGACATGGACTCAAAGAGCGCGTCCACGAAGCCGAAGTAGCCGCCGAACCAGTAGGGGAGGGCGCCCAGGAGGGGGACCAGGAGCCAGAGGATCGCTACCGAAAAAAGCGCCTCGCTGCGGCGGGGCTCGGCCTTGGCCTCGCCGAGGTTTTGGAGGAGGTAGCCGAGTCCAAGCCCCACCCCGGCGGCGAGGAGGAAGGGCGTGCTGGGCTCCTGCCAGAGGTAGGCGAGGACGGCGAAGCTGAAGAGGACCCAGCCGAGGACCCAGTAGGCGACGCCGGTGACGTAGAGGACGAAGCGGCTCATGCCGTTTGCCCCAGGACCCGGGCCACCTCCTCGGTGAGCTCACGGGGGGTGAGCACGAGCAGGCGGTCCCCCTTGCGGAGCTCGAGCTCAGGCCGGGCCAGCTCCACGGTGCGCGGCCGGAGCACCGCCACCACCACCGCCTTGGCCGGGAGCTCGAGCTCGCCGATCTTTTTCCCGGCGAGGGCCTCGGCCACCGGGACCTCGATCAGCTCGACCTTGTCCTCGATGACCGCGAGGTGCTCGACCCCGCCCGGGGCCAGGTGGTGGATCACCTCCCGCACCGCCGCCTGCCGGGGGGTGAGGGGGATGTCGATCCCCACCCGCTCGAAAAGCGGCCGGTTCTCGCTCCGGCCCACCCGGGTGATCACCTTCTCCACTCCCACCTGCTTGGCAAGGAGGGAGACCAGGAGGTTTTTTTCGTCGTTGTTGGTGACCGCGACCAGGACGTCGGTCTCCTCGATGCCCTCGGCCTCGAGGAGCTCGAGGTCGGTGCCGTCGCCCTCGAGCACCAGCGTGCGGGAAAGCTGCTCCGAGAGCCAGGCGGCCCTTTTCGGGTCCATCTCGATCAGCACCAGCTCGACCCCGCTGCGCTCGAGCTCCCGGGCGACCATGTACCCCACCGCCCCGCCGCCCACGATCATGATCTTCCGCACCCGCTCGGTGCCGGCGAAGTAGGCGTGGAGGATGGGGAAGGAACCCCGGGTGGCGACGAAGATCAGGTGGTCGCCGGGTTCCAAGACGAGCTCGGCGAAGTCCGGCTCCCGGGCGGAGAGGAACTCCCCTTTCCGCACCACCCCGAGGAGGAGCGTCCCCTCGGGCCACTCCAGGTCGCCGAGGTAGCGGTGGGCGTAGGGCCCACCCTCCTCCACCAGGTACTCGATGAGGCGGAGCCTGCCGCCGGCGAGCTCCTCGGTGTCCAGGGCCTTCGGGATCAGGATGATCTCGAGGATCTCCTGGGCCAGCGAGCGCTGGGGCCAGAGCACCTTGTCGATTCGGGTGCCGAGGATGTCCATGGTGCGGGGGTCGGTGAGCACCTCGGCGTAGTCGGCCCGGCCCACGAAGCAAAGCGCCTCCCGGGCCCCGAGGCCCTTGGCCAGGAGCGAGCTGATCAGGTTCACCTCGTCGATGCTGGTGGCGGCGATGAAGGCGTCGGCCCGCTCGACCCCGGCCTCCCGCAGGATCTCGGGGTCGGTGGCGTTGCCGATCACCACCCGCACGTCGTAGTTGGCGAGCCGTTCGGCGGCGTCGGGGGAGTGGTCGATCACCACCACGTCGTGCTCGGTGTGGAGGCTCTTCGCCAGGTCCGAGCCCACCTCTCCGCCGCCGGCGATCACGAGATACATAACGCCCCTATTTTGCGCCGAGCGCGGCTTTCCAGGGTAGGGGACGGAGGACCCGCGCGAAGAGGTCGTAGGTATCGGCGTCAGTGACCTGGGCGAGGTAGCGCTCCCCCACCTCGATCCCCTCGCCCTCGAGGTAGACGACGCCGTCCACCCCGGGGGCGTCGCCGGGGCTCCGGGCGATCCAGGCGCCGTCCTCGCCGGGGGCGTCCACGATCACCGGGACCCTCTTCCCCACCCAGCGGCGCATGCGCCGGGAGCTGATCTCGGCCTGGAGCTGCATCAGGCGGTGGTAGCGCTCCTCCTTGACCTCCTCGGGCACCCGGCCGGGGAGGGCGTTCGCCGCCGCCCCCTCGACCTCGGAGTAGGTGAAGGCGCCCACCCGGTCGAGCTCGGCCTCTTTTAGGAAGTCGAGCAAGAGCGCGAAGTCCTCCTCGGTCTCGCCGGGGAAGCCGACGATGAAGACCGAGCGGAGGGTGAGATCGGGGACCGCCCGGCGCCAGGCGCGGATGCGCTCGAGGTAGCGCTCGGCGTCGCCGGGGCGGCGCATCGCCCTCAGGATCCTAGGGCTCGCGTGCTGCAGGGGGACGTCGAGGTAGGGGAGGAGCTTGCCCTCGGCCATCTTCTCTACGAGCGCCTCCACCTCGGGGTAGGGGTAGACGTAGAGCAGCCGGAGCCAGACCCCAAGCTCGGCGAGCCGGTCGATGAGCCTAAGGAGCGCTCCCCGCTCGCCTCGCTCCCGGCCGTAGGCCAGGGTGTCCTGGGCGATGATGATGAGCTCCCTCGTTCCGGTGGCGACCAGGCCCTCGGCCTCCCTGACCACCTCGTCGAGCGGGCGGGAGACTTGGGGGCCCCGGAGCTTTGGGATGATGCAGAAGCTGCACTTGTTGTCGCAGCCCTCGGCGATCTTCAAGTAGGCGTAGTGGCGGGGGGTGAGCCGGACCCGGGGCGGGACGAGGGCGGTCTTCGGGTCGCGGTCTGGGGGCAGGGCCCGGGTCACCGCCTCGAGCACCGCCTCGAACTGGGCCGGCCCGGTGACCGCGAGCACCTCGGGGTGGGCCTTTCGGATCACCTCGGGCCGGGCGCCGAGGCAGCCGGTGGCCACCACCTTGGGGGTCTTCTCGAGGGCGAGCCCGATCTCCTCGAGGCTCTCCTCGATCGCGGGGTTGATGAAGCCGCAGGTGTTGACGATGGCGAGGTCGGCCTCTTCGTACTCGGGCACGAGCTCGTAGCCGAGCGCCCTAAGCCGGGCGATCAGCTGCTCGCTGTCCACCAGCGCCTTGGCGCAACCTAGGCTGGCGAAGGCGATGCGTCCGGCCATCCGGCTGAGTCTACCGGGTCTTTTCGGGGGCTTCAAACCGCCGGGTGACAACCTCGCCGGTCTTGCCCATGGGGCCGAGGTCCTTTTTGCCCAGGAAGACCCGGACCCCGCCGGCGTTCCCGGTCTTCACCACCACCGGGAGCTCGAAGGTGAGCTCGGTGCCCGGGGTGGCGGTGCGCTCGTAGAGCCGCTTGCCCTCGGGGGTGGTCACCCGGAGCCAGCTCCGCTCGGTGATGCGAAGGGTGAGCGTCTTCGGGGGCGGGGCCTCGGCAGGCTTTTCCTTGGGTTTGGGTACCAGGCGCAGGGTGATGGCGCGGTCTTCGTTCAGGTCCACCGGCTGCTCGTGGGGGAGGTGGCCCTCGGCCTCGACCCTAAGGAGCCGGCGGCCGGCCTCGACCTCGAGCTCCACCGGCGCCGCCCCCAGGAAGTAGCCGTCCAGGTAAACCTTGGCCCCGGGGGGCTCGGTGTCGACCCGCAAGTGCACCCGGGCGGCGGGCGCGGGCACGGCGGGCTCCGCCGCCGTCTCGACGGGCTTTTCCGCCGCCTCAGACGCTTTCGCCTCGGAGGCGGGGCGGAGCAGGAGGTAGCCCCCGGCGAAAAGGGCGAGGAGGGCCAGGACGAGCACAAAAACGAGCGGGCGCCGCCGGGTCTTGGGGGCTGTCTCTTATACACATCT
>WFXV01000068.1 GCA_015490435.1 Thermaceae bacterium | reverse complement strand
GGCCGGGGCGGTGGGGAAGGGGTGGAGCTCGAACACCACCGGCCGCCCTCCCTCGCTCCCCACCACCGCTTCCGAGAGCCGGTAGCCAAAGGGCCTGAGCGCGGCCTCGATCTCCGCGAGCGCACGCTTCGCCCGCCGTCCCTTCGGGGGCGCGGGCTCGCCGGAGGCCGGCCAGAAGACGTAGTACCGGCCCGGCCGGGCGCTGATCTCGAGCCCGGAGGGGAGCGCGTTCAGGCGCTCGAGCCTTTTCAAGGCGTTGCGGTAGCGGAAGAACGCCGCGCGGGCCTCGGGGTCGTGGACCTCGAACCAGTAGAGGCGTCCCTCGCCCCCGGAGCCTTTCACCCGGAGGGTTTCCAGGTACCCCTCGCGGGCTTCCTCGGCCAGTACCTCGTATTTCCCGCCCCGTTCGGGCACGGCCCGATTATACGGGTGGTACCATGAAAACGATGCGGCAACCGGTGGACGACGTGCTGGTGGTGGGAGGCGGGCCCGCCGGTCTGGCGGCGGCTTTGTTCCTGGCCCGCGCCGGGCTCAAGGTGGCGGTGGTGGACGCCGGGGGCTCGCCGCTTTTCGCGGTGCCCCGGGTGCCCAACTACCCGGGCCGGCCCGACGCACCCTCCGGCGCCCGTCTGCTCGCCGACCTCGCCCGCCAGGCCGAGGCCGCGGGCGCCCTGATCGTCCCGGGCTACGTACAGGACGTGGAGGACCGGGGCGGGGTCTTTGTCCTGGCCTTGGAGGAGGGGGGCACGCGCCACGCCGAGCGGCTCGTTCTCGCCACCGGGGAGGACCTCCGGCTGGTGGGGATTTTGGGGCTTGAGCGCCGGGGCACCCACGTCGAGACCGACGCCGGGGGGCGCACCAGCTACCCCCGGGTCTACGCCGCCGGCAGGCTCCGGGGCCTGGTGCCCGAGCACGCCGCCACCAGCGCCGGCGACGGCGCCTGGGTCGCCACCAACCTGGTCTCCGACCTCCGCGGCGAGCCCTACCGGGATCATCAAGAGGGCTGATTGGTTACCTGAGCGGCGGTTGGTATGATACCCCCGAGCATGGAGCCCGCCGGCGGCCGGGTGGCCTTCGCCTACGATCGCATGCGCTACCATCCCCCCGAGGTCTCGGGGCGTATCGCCACCGCCATCACCGCCCCGGTGGAGGCCCGCTTCCGGGATCCCCACTTCCTCGAGCTCGGCGTCGGCACCGGCCGGATCGGTGTCCCGGTGCTCGCCCGCGGCTACCGCTTCACCGCGGTGGACACCGACCCTGCGATGCTCTCGGTCTTCCGCTACAAGATCGCGGGGGTCGCCCGGAAGGTCCGCCTGGTTCAGGCCGACGCCCGCGAGCTCCCCTTCGAGAAGGGGAGCTTTCACGCGGTGATCAGCGTCCACCTCTGGCACCTCATCCCCGACTGGCAGCGGGCCCTCCTCGAGGCGCTCCGGGTGCTCGCCCCCGGGGGTTACCTCTTCGAGGGCTGGGACGAGAGCGTGGGCGAGAGCGAGGACTGCCGGATCCAGGAGCGCTGGCGGGCGATTTTGGCCGAGATGGGGTTCGAGTTGGTGCGGGGCCGCCACCAGGCCCGGCTCGCCGAGGTGGAAAGGGCGCTCACCAAGCTCGGGCTCAAGCCCGAGACCGCGGTGGTCGCCGAGTGGACCGAGGAGCGCACCCCGAGGCAGAGCCTCGAGGCGATCGCCGAGCGGCTCTATTCCTACACCCGCCAAGTCCCCCCCGAGCTCTACCTGCGCTCCCTCCGCGAGCTCTTCGCATGGGTCGAGGCCCACTACCGCGACCTCGACCGGCCCTACCCCATCCGCTGGCGTTTTCTCATCCGGAGGACGGAGCGATGAAGCGGCTGCGCGTGCGGACGCCGGCGCGGGAAGCGCTGGTGAACGTCACCGGGCTCTTGAACCAGGCCCTCGCCGAGCTCGCGCTCACGGACGGCGTGCTTCACGTCTACTCCCCCCACACCACCGCCGGGGTGGTGATCCAGGAGGGGGCCGACCCCGCGGTAGCCGAGGACCTGCTTTTGCGCCTCGCCGAGCTCGCCCCCAGGGACCACCCCGGCTACCGCCACCTCGAGGGCAACTCCGACGCCCACATCAAGACCGCGCTGGTGGGCAACGCGGTCACGGTGCCGGTGGTGGGCGGCCGGCTCGCGCTCGGCACCTGGCAGCAGGTCTTCCTGGCCGAGTTCGACGGCCCCCGCACCCGCGAGCTTTGGCTCACGCCGCTGGCCCGCTGAGGGCGAGGGCGACGGCCGTTCCCGTCAGGGTGGCGGCGGCGTTGGTCAGGTCGTTGTTCCAGAAAGCAAGCCTTTCCTCGAGCAAAAGCCCGACCAGCGTGTCGGCGAGCGACCCTACGAGCGCCCCGGCCAGAACCGCCCCGGGGCCTGCGGAAAAAAGCGGGGCGAGGGCGGCGAAGACGAGGGCGGCCGCGAGCGCCGCCAGGCTCCCCCGGGGGCTCACCGCCGCGTTGGTCCCCGGCGGCACTCGTCCCCGGTCGGGGCGCCAGGCCCAGGGAGCCCGGCCACCCTCGGCGGTGGCCAGGGTGTCGGCGGCGGCCGCCCTCGTCTTCGCCGCCCTCGCCCCGCTTTTTTCCGCAGGCCCCGGGGCGGTTCTGGCCGGGGC
>WFXV01000067.1 GCA_015490435.1 Thermaceae bacterium | reverse complement strand
AGCGGGGCGAGACCGACCGGCTCCGCTACTACATCGTCCACGGCGGCTACGAGTATCCCCTTCCCAAAGGGCTCCACCCCCGGCTTCCCCTCTACCCCGCGCCCCGGGGGAGGCACCTGCCCTGGAAGAAGCGGCCGCTTTCGGAAGAAAATATCGCGAAAAAGCTCGCGGCCGTCCGCGCCCACGCCTCGCAGCTCGGGCGGATCGGTCGCTTCATGCTCGCCTTCGTGCGGGAAAACGAGCTCGAAAGCCCGCTCCCGATCCCGGCCCGGCTCCTGCCCTCGGAGGTGGAGGGGCCCTACTAGCGCTGGGGCTCGATGATCACCTTCATCGAGTCGCCGCCGGCGGCGGTGAGCTCGAATCCCTTTTGGGTCTCGGCCAGCGGCAGCCGGTGGGTGATCAGGTCCTTTACCGGCACCCGGCCGGCCCGGATCAGCTCCAGCGCCTCGCGGAGGTCCCGGGGGGCGGCGGCGTAGGTGGAAAGCAGCTTCACCTGCTTCTTCCAGAAGGGGAAGACCTCAAAGCCCACCTCGGTCCCCGGGGCCATGATCCCGTAAAGCAGGATGGTGCCGCCCTTCCGGACCGTTTTGAGCGCCTGATCGAAGAGCACCGGGGCGCCGGCGGTGGGGATTACGTAGTCGACGCCCTCGCCGCCGGTCTCCTCGAGCACCCGCCCGACCACGTCCTCCCGGCCCGCGTGGATCGTCACCTCCGCCCCCGAGCGCCGGGCCATCTCGAGCCGGAAGTCGTTGAGGTCGGTGGCCAGGATCTTGCCGGCGCCGAAGGCCCGGGCGGTGCGGATGACGAGCTGGCCGGAGAGCCCGCTCCCGAGCACCAGCACGGTCCGCGCGGGCTCGAAGCCCATCACCCGCATCCCCCGCACCACGCAGCCCAAAGGCTCGGTGAAGCTGCCCTCCTCGTAGCTCACCGAGTCGGGGAGCTTTAGCATTCCCCCGGTCTCGATGTTGATCGCGGGCACGCGGACGTACTCGGCGAAGCCCCCGGGGTCGTAGGTGGTCTTGCCCAGGAGCTCGCAGAGCGTCTCCTGGCCCCGCTGGCAGTACTCGCAGCGGCCGCAGGGCACGTGGTGAGTGGCGGTCACCCGGTCGCCGACCGAAAAGCCCTTGACCCCCTCGCCCAGCTCGACGATCTCGCCGGCGATCTCGTGGCCCAAGACGAGCGGCGCCTTCTTGATGCGATACCACTCCATCACGTCGGAGCCGCAGATGCCGCTCGCGTGGATCTTGATCAGGGCCTCGCCGGGGCCGATCTTGGGCCGGGGGAGTTCCTCCAGGCGAACGTCCCGGTTGTTGTAGTACATGGCCACGCGCATCTTCGCCCCCAAAGGGGCCGGGGTGGCCCCCGGCCCCTAGCCCTTCGCCTTCAGTTCCTCGTAGTAGGCGTAGGCGTCCTCGACGGTGCCGTCCTCGTGAACCAGCTTGGCGAGCGCCTGCATCATCGCCACCGGGTTCTCCGCCTGGAAGACGTTGCGGCCCATGTCCACCCCGATGGCGCCGGCGTCGAGGGCGTTTCTCGCCATCTGGAGGGCTGCCTTTTCGGGCATCTTCTTGCCCCCGGCGATCACCACCGGCACCAGGCTGGTGTCCACCACCCGCTCGAAGCCCTCGCAGTAGTAGGTCTTGACCAGGCGGGCGCCGAGCTCGCCGACCATCCGGGTGGCCAGGCTCAAGTAGCGGGCGTCGCGGTTCAGCCCCCGGCCCACCGCCACCACCCCGAGCATGGGGATGCCGTAGCGCTCAGCCTGATCCACCGCCCGGGAGAACTCAAGGATCGTGTCCCGCTCGCTAGTGGGCGTGCCCACCATCACCGAGAAGGCGACGAAGGCGGCGTTCAGCCGCACCGCCTCCTCGATCTCGACTGCAAGGCCCTCGTGAAGCAGGTCCTCGTTCAAAATGCTGGTGCCGCTTGAGATCCGGAGCGAGATCGGCTTCCTGAGCCAGGGGTCCACCGCGCTGCGGAGCGCCCCCCGGGTCAGCATCAGAGCGTCGGCGTAGTCCACCACCGGGTGGATCGCCTTCTCCATGTCATCGAGTCCCGTGGTCGGCCCCATGAAGTAGCCGTGGTCCACGGCGTAGAAGATGGTGCGGCCGCTTTTCTTGTTGAAAACGCTCAGGTACCGGTTCTTCATGCCCCAGTCCATGTGGGGGTCGTGGGGTTTCATGCCCTTCCTCCTTCCAAAACCGCCAAAAACCGCTTCAGGTTCTCACCGGGCCCCGGGTCCTTCATCACCGCCGAGCCCGAGACCACGAAGTCGGCGACCTCAACGATCGCCGCCAGGTTTTCGAGGTTCACGCCGCCGTCGACGCCGACGGCGATTCCCTCCTTGTCGAGTTCTTTAAGCTTTTCCTTGAGCTTTTTCGCCTTCTTGAGCACCGCCGGGACGAAGCGGGCGCCGGGAAAGCCGGGGTCCACCGCGACGAGGAGCACGTGCTCTGCGGCTTCGAGCACCCCCATCGCCCCGCTCAGGTGACTCCCCGGAAGGAGCGCCACCCCGGGCCGGGCGCCGATACGCTCGGCCTCGGCCAGGGCCCGGTGCAGGTGCGGGGTGGCCTCGGCGTGGACGGTGATCCGCTCGGCCCCCTCGAAGGCGGGAACATGCCGCTCGGGGTGCATCGTCATCAGGTGCACTTCGAGGGGCAGCTCGGTGACCCGGCGGAGAGCGGCAAAGAGCTCGGCCCCGCCCATGAGCCGGGGAACGAAGACCCCGTCCATCACGTCGAAGTGAAGCCTTTCTGCGCCGGCCTCGGCGAGCGCCGCCGCCACCTCCGCAAGCCGCCCGAGATCCGCGGCCTGGATCCCGACCGAAAGCGCCTTAGGCAAGGGTGGCCTCCGTTTCCTCGCGGACGACGTCGAGCATGGCGTCGATGTCCCGGATTTCGTCCATCTCCTTGACCCAGCGCCGCCCCACCCGGATGGCGAAACGCTCGGCCACCGCCCGCTTCTCGGGGTCCTCGATGCTCGAGATGTCCCAGACGCTGACGATCCCCATCATCCGCCTGAGCGCCTTGGTGCCGGCGGTGCCCACCATGTCGCGGAAGATGTTTTGTAGGTAGTGCTTGCGGAAGCGGGCGAAGTCAGCCTCGCCACCGGGGTAGTCCCAATAGCCCTTGGGGGCGAGCTCGCCCTTCTCCCCTTCCTTCACCCAAAGCGCCTCGAACTTCTCGGCGAACCCGGTCCAGACCGCCCGCATCGTCTCGAGCAGCCAGCTCTGGTAGTCGGCCCTTTCCTCGGGGTCCTCGGTGTGGGCGAAGTGGGAGGCGTAGTTCAACATCAGGTTTTGGATCACCGCCGCCACGTCGTAGCCCGCCGGCCCCACGAAGGCGAACTCGGGGTCGATGACCCGGGTCTCGTTCTGGTTGATCATGATCGAGCCGGTGTGCAGGTCGGCGTGGATCAGGGACTGGGCGTGGGTCATGTAGCCTTCTTTGAGCCAGGTCACCCGCTCCTTGAGCTCGCCGTCTTTTCGCACCTCCTGCACCAGGTCGTCGACCAGGGGGTTCCAGTTGTTCTCGGGGGCGTCCATCAGCGGGTGGGAGTAGACGAAGTCCTCCTGGAGCTTCCTTAGCTCGGAGTTCATGAAGCGCTCGGTGAGCGCCTTCTTCTCGACCCCGGGCAGGTAGAGGTCGGAGGTATAGAAGAGGGTGTTCGCCAGGAAGGTGGTGATCTGGTCGGCGAACTTCGGGAACTTGACCCGCCGCACCAGGGGCTTTCGCATGATCTCGTGGCGGTTCAGGTTCTCCATCACGAGGAGCGACATCTCGTAGTCGTGGTCGTAGACCTCGGGGACCAGCCCGGGAGCGTAGCGGTTATAGGCTTTAGGGCCTCGGTCTCGTAGATCACCCGGTCGCGGGTCAAGGGCCAACTCTCCCCCACCACCCGCAGGTAGGGGAGGGCCTGCTTGACCACCACGGTGTGCTCGGGGTTTTGCTCGCTCTCGACCACGAAGACGAGGTTCAGGTTGCCGTCGCCGACCTCCCGGACCCGGTAGGTCTCGTCCGGGGGCAGGCGGTCCTTGAGCGCCTCCCTCGTCTTCAGGTAGTCGAGCAGGGTCTCGGGGGTAAGCGGCCGGTAGCTCACGCCTGCCTCCTTTCGGGGTAGAGCCGTAGCAGCCCCTCCTCGCTGGCCTCGGTGATGCCGCGCTCGGTGATCAACCCGGTCACGAGGCGCGCCGGGGTAACGTCGAAGGCGTAGTTGGCGGCGGGGCTTTCCGGCGGGGTGAGGAGGACCCGCTTCACCTCGCCCTCGTGCAGCCCCTGGATGTACTTGACCTCCTCCTCGCCGCGCTCTTCGATGGGGATCTCGCGAACGCCGTCCGAAATCGTCCAGTCGATCGTCGAGCTGGGCAGGGCGACGTAGAAGGGGACGCCGTTGTCGGCGGCGGCGAGGGCTTTTAGGTAGGTGCCGATCTTGTTGGCGACGTCGCCCCTCCGGGTCACCCGGTCGGCGCCGGTGATCACCAGGTCCACCATCCCGTGCTGCATCAGGTGGCCGCCGGTGTTGTCGGCGATCACCGTGTGGGGCACCCCCTGCTCTAAGAGCTCCCAGGCGGTGAGCCGGGCGCCCTGGTTCCGGGGACGGGTCTCGTCCACCCAGACGTGCACCGGGATGCCCCGCTTTTGCGCCTCGTAGATCGGGGCGGTGGCGGTGCCGTAGTCGACGAAGGCGAGCCAGCCCGCGTTGCAGTGGGTGAGGATGTGGACGGTATCGCCCTTCCTCTCGTAGATCTCCTCGATGAGCCGGACCCCGTGCTCGCCGATTTTGCGGCAGAACTCGGCGTCCTCGTCGGCGATCGCCTCGGCCTCGGCGAGGGCAACCTGCACCCCCTCGGCGGGGCTCGTCGCCCGCTCGCGGATCGCCCTCAGCTGGCGGGCGACCGCCCACTCGAGGTTGACCGCCGTGGGGCGGGTCTTTTTGAGCCGCTCGCCGGCCTCCTCGAGGTACTTGAGGAAGGCCTCGAGCGAGGTCTTCGGGGCCTCGAGCGCGGCCAGGTACATGCCGTAGCCGGCGGCGGCCCCGATCAGCCCCGCGCCCCTTAGGTGCATCTCCTTGATCGCCCGGGCCATGCCGTCCACGCTCACGATGTCCTCGATCACGAAGCGGTGGGGCAGGGGGCGCTGGTCGATGATCTGGACCACCTCGGGGTCGCCGGGTTTCAGCCAGATGGTGCGGTAGTGCTTGCCTTGGACCTGCATCAGCTCTCCTTCTTTCCGGCAAAGAGGATGTTGAAGACGAGGGCGGCGAAGAGGATGATCCCGGTGATCAGGGTCTTGGCGTAGATGTT
This sequence comes from Thermaceae bacterium, assembly GCA_015490435.1. Classification (GTDB taxonomy): domain Bacteria; phylum Deinococcota; class Deinococci; order Deinococcales; family Marinithermaceae; genus WFXV01. Next base: position 3,507 of record WFXV01000067.1, on the reverse strand, counting down.
CACCGAGACCTGGTCGAGGCCGTTTCTAAGCACGCCCAGGATCAAAAGCCCCACCACCGTCTGGGGGATGCCGCCGACCCCGCCAAAGAGCGAGGTGCCGCCGAGGACGACGGCGCCGATGGCGTCGATCAACATGCCGTCGAAGGCGGTGGGGGTGGCGCTGCCGAGCCGCCCGATCCCCACCACCCCGGCGAGGCCCGCGGTAAAGGCGGCGATCACCATCACCCAGGCGACGACCCGGCGGGTGTTGACCCCGGCGAGCTCGGCGGCCTTGGGATTGGCGCCGGTCATGTAGACGTAGCGGCCGAAGCGGGTGTAGCGGAGCACCAGGTGGCCGACGAGCAGGGTCAGCGCGGCGACGATCACCAGCCACTTGACGCCGAAGATCCGCCCGCTCCCCAAGGTCTTGGAAAGGGGCGGGAGGTCGAAGAGGATCCGCCCCCGGGTGAGGTAGAGGCTGAGGCCGGAGGCGATCAGCGACATCGCCAGCGTGCTCATGAAGGAGGGGATGCCGAGGTAGGCGGTGGCTGCCCCGCTGATCCAGCCCAGGAAGGAGGCCACGAGGAGGGCGACGACGATCGGCCAGGGCTGGGGCAGGTGGCCGGCGGTGGCGTAGGCCGCCACCACCCCGGCGAGGGTGGCCATGTAGGAGACCGAGAGGTCGATCTGGGCGGTGAGCAGGACGAAGGTGATGCCGGTGCCCATGATCGCGAGCAGGGCCACCTGGTTCAGGATGTTGCCGAAGTTTTCGAGGGTGAAAAAGCTCTCGGAGTAGACCCCGAAGAAGACGATCAGGGCGAGCAGGGTCCAGACCGGCGCGAGCTCGCGCGCGCGCTCGGCCAGGCGGGAGGTTCGGCTTCGTTTCTCTGCCATGACGGACCTCGGCTATGCGCTCTTCCTCAGTTCGCCGGCGGCGGCGTGGACCAGCATCTCCTTGGTGACCTCGCCGGAGGTGTACTCGGCGACGATCCGCCCCTTGGCCATGACCAGGATCCGGTCGGCGGCGGCGAGGATGGTCTCCGGCTCGGAGGAGACGAGCAAAACGGCGGTGCCGGCGTCGGCCATCCGGCGCAGGATCGAGAGCACCTCGTCCTTGGCCCCGACGTCCATCCCCCGGGTGGGCTCGCTGGCCAAAAAGACCTTGGGGGGCTCGATCAGCCAGCGGGCGATCGCCACCTTCTGCTGGTTGCCGCCGGAGAAGGCGCCGACGTTGCGGGCGGGATCGGGGGGACGGAGGCCCACCTCCTGGGTGACCTCGCGGGCGGCGGCGAGCTCGCGGGCGGGGCCGAAGAGCCGGTCGAGCCAGGGGAGGGAAACGTTCTGGTAGACGGGTTTTTCCAGGAAGAGCCCGGTGCGCCGGGAGGGGGGGACGTAGGCGATGCCCTCGCGGATCGCCTGGCGGGGGCCACCTCTTAGGGGCTTTCCCGCCACCCGGATCTGGCCCGCGGCCGGGCGGGCGAGGCCGAAGACGGTCTCGGCGAGCTCGAAGTGGCCGGAGCCGATCAGGCCGTAAAGGCCCACGATCTCGCCGGGGTAGAGGGCGAGGTCGATCCCCTCGAAGGCGCGGGGGCGGGTGAGGGCGGAGAGCTCGAGCACTGGCCTCCCCTCCCGCGCCCGGGCTACCAGCTCGGCCCGCTCGAAGAACCGCGCCTCCTTCCCCAGCATCAACCGCACCAGCTCGGACTTGTCGGTCTCCCCCGCCCGGAGGGTGGCGACCTTGCGCCCGTCCCGGAGCACGGTGATGCGGTCGGCGACGGCGGTGACCTCCTCGAGGAAGTGGGAGATATAGACGATCGCCTTGCCCTGCGAGGCGAGGCGGCGGACGAGCTCGAGCAGACGCTCGGTCTCCATCGGCGAGAGGGCGCTGGTGGGCTCGTCCATGATGATGAGCTCGGCCCCCGAGGTCACCGCCCGGGCGATCTCGGCGAGCTGGTGAACGCCCAGGGGGTAGTCCCCGAGCGGCCTTTCCACCTCGACGTGGGGGTAGCCCAGCGCCTCGAGGATCCGGCGGGCCTCGGCGAACATCCGCCGCCAGTCCACCACCCGGCCGCGGGTGGGCTGCCGGCCCAGGAAGATGTTCTCGGCCACCGAGAGCTCGGGCATGACGCTGAGCTCCTGGTGGATCATCGCGATCCCGAGGTCGAGGGCCTCTTTCGGGTTCTTGAGCCTAAGAGGCCGGCCCCGATAGGCCATCTCGCCCTCGTAGTCGGGGATCACCCCGGCGAGGATCTTCATCATCGTGCTCTTGCCGGCGCCGTTTTCCCCCACCAAAGCGTGGACCTCGCCGGCGAAGACCTCGAAGTCGATGCCCTTTAAGGCCTCGATCCCGCCGAAGCGTTTCTTTACCTGGGTGAGCCGGAGAAGGGGTTCCATCTCGGGAGGTGGGGGGCGCCCCCGGGGGGCGCCCCGGGGTCTTGTCTAGGCCAGGTAGTGCTTTTCCTCCCAGAGGAGGCCGGGGCCGGCGCCGATGCCGTAGCCCTTGAGCAACCAGGGCTTGTCGGTCTTCTCCTTGGAGGGCGGGAGGATGACCGGACCGTCGGCCAGGATGAACTCGGGGATGTCCTTACCGCCGACCTCCTTCTGCATCACCGCGTAGTAGCCGGCGACCAGCGCACCCCAGTGGATCCGGGGAGCGGAGTTCCGGGCGGTGGCGTGGAGCTTGCCGTCGAGCACCGCCTGCACCGCCGGGGACATGGCGTCGATGCCGCCGATCACGATCTCGTTCTCGCGGCCGGCGTTCTTGATCACCTGGTAGGCGGCGAGCGCCATGTCGTCGTTGTGGAAGAAGGCGGCGTCGATCTTCTTGTAGCGGTTTAAGAGGTTCTCCCAGAGCTGGGCGACCTTGGCCACGTCCCAGTCGGCCGGCGAGGTGTCGAGTACCTTGATATCGGGGTAGCGCTTGACCACGTTCCAGAACCCCTGGGCCCGCCCCTGGGCGCCGGTGTGGCCAAGCGAGCCCTGGGTCATGATGATGTTCCCCTTGCCACCGATCGCGTCCACCAGGGCCTGGGTCACCTGCTCGGCCATCCAGACGTTGTCCGGGGCGATGAAGGTGTGGAGCTTCAGGGTGCCCCAGGGGGCCAGCATCGTGTCCATGGCGATGACCGGGATCCCCTTGTCGATCATCTTCTGGACCGGCTCGACTAGGGAGCCGATCGAGAGCGACTGGATGGCGACGAAGTCCCAGTCCTTCTGGGCCATGGCGTCCACCGCCGCCCGCTGCTTGGCGACGTCGAGCTGGCCGTCGTACCAGTGGATCTCGACGCCGAGCCACTTGCCCCACTGCTCAACGGTGTCCTTCCCCTGGGCGCACCAGGTGGCCTGGAGCCCGGCGTTGGAGAAGGCCGCCTTCAGGGGGCGGTTCTTGCCTTCGGCGGCCCGCACCGTCTGCATGAAAGCGGCACCGCCGAAGATGCCCATCGAGGCCAGGGCGCTTTGAATCATGAACTTCCTGCGGTCAATCGAGGTTTCGGGTTTTTTCTTGTCCATGGGAAGCCTCCTTCGGCT
>WFXV01000066.1 GCA_015490435.1 Thermaceae bacterium | reverse complement strand
GTGAAAGAACGCGCCCGCGGCGTCGTCCCTCCGCCCCCCGAGCCCGAGGGAGCCCCCTTGAACGCCACCCGCGGCGAGGGCCTCGACCTGCGCCCGGAAAAACTCTTCGAACCGGAGGCGGAGAAGGTCTACCTCGAGGTCCCCTACGACATCGAGGCGGTGAAGAGACACGACCTCGAGCTCGCCAAGGCCTGGCGGCTCCACACCCGCGAGGCCTTCAAAAAAGCCTTCGCCAAGGGCTACCGGGCGGTGGACCTCGCCCGCAGAGGCCCCCGGGTCTTCTACCAGCTGGAACGCAGGTAAAAAGCTCCGGCGGCGCTCTTCGGGGTGCCCCAAAAGAAAGCCCCGAGGCCAAAAGGCCTCGGGCTCCTTGGTGGGCGACGGTGGACTTGAACCACCGACCTCACGCTTATCAGGCGTGCGCTCTAACCAGCTGAGCTAGTCGCCCGCCCAGCACCCACTAATCTAGCGAGGAACTAGGGCTTCGTCAAGGCCCGCGCGACCACCTCGGTGCGCTGCCCCACGGCGTCCACCGCTATGATCGTCGCCTTTTCCGCGGGGACCTCCACGTAAAACCGCACCGCCGGGCCCCGGGGGAGGTTCAGCCGGCTGTAGGTCTTGCCGTACTTCACCACCACCCGGTCCACCTCGACGTCGTCCCGGGCCACCCCCACCACCAAGAGGCGCCCCTCCTTTTGCTCCACGCGCTCGAGCTCGATCTTGGGCGGCGCCTGGTCGAGCGTGAGCACGAGCGACCGGGTCCGCTTCCAGCCGGCCGCGTCCTCGGCGGTGATCTTCAGGCGCACCTCCCCTGAGCGCGGTGCCTTGACCTTGAACCGGAAGAAGACGAGCTTCTTTCCCCGCTCGGCCTCGGGCAGGACCTCGGTGCCGCCGGCGCGCACGCTCTTCACCCCGGTATCGTCAAAGGCGTACCCCTCGACCACCGCCTCCTGCCCCTTGGCCACCGCCCCCCCGCTCGGCCGGACCACCCCGACGAAGGGGGGCGTCTCGTCCGGCCGCGAACCGCAAGCGGCGAGCAGCAAAGGAAGGCCCAAAAGAAGAAGGGGATGCAAGCGCATCCCCTTCAAGGTACTACGTTCGGCTTAGTAGAAGTTCAGACCGAAGCGGCCGACGAAGTCGAAGGCGAAGCCAGAGGAGCTACCCAATCCTTCGATGTTCACCATGGCAAAGACCGGGCCCGCCCCAAACTCGGAGAAGAGGCCAAGCCCCTCGCTAAAGCGGTACTCGAAGCCACCAAAGCCCAGCACGCCAAAACCGAAAGCGGAAAAACCGGAACCGCCCGCGAACGAACCGGCTCCGCCAACGCCATAGTAGAAGTTAATTGGGAAAGGATCTTGCTTAACAACGGGGATCTTGCCAAGGATGAAGTCCGCGCCAGCACCCACACCAAAGGCACCGGGCACAGCCATCAACGCAGCGTTAACCCGCATCGTTTCACTCAGGTAGTACATCCCGCCGATGCCCAGCGGGTAGCCGGTGTAGATCGAGAACTTCTGCGCCGAACCAAAGCCCGCAAACGCGAGCGCCGCGAACGCAAAGACCGCGAGCAGTGCCTTCTTCATAGCCATCACACCCCTTTCTTACGCTCTCAAAAATAGCACACAAAGAAGGACTTTTGCCACGATTACGTCGTGTATTCGGCGTTAATCTTCACGTATTCCTCGGTGAGGTCGCACCCCCAGGCCTCAGCCTCGAAGGGGCCCATCCTGAGGTCGGCGAAGACCCGGACCTCGGCGCGCTGCATCGCCCGCACCGCCTCTGCGTGGTCGAAGGGCAACGCACCCCCGTCGTAGAGAGGAATGCCCTCGAGCTCAATCCGCACCCGGGCCGGGTCCAGCTCCGCCCCAGAGTAGCCGAGCGCCGCCAGCACCCGCCCCCAGTTGGGGTCGTTCCCGTAGACCGCCGCCTTCCAGAGCGCGCTGCCGGCCACCGCCCGGGCCGCCTGGCGGGCGTCCTCGAGGCTTGCCGCGCCCGCCACCCGGACGCTGATCAGCTTGGTCGCCCCCTCGCCGTCGGCGGCGATCTGGCGGGCGAGGTCCCGGGCCACCGCCTCCACCGCCTCCCAGAAAAGCCCCCGGTCCACCTTGCCCTTGGCGCCGCTCGCAAAGAGCACCGCCATGTCGTTGGTGGAGGTGTCCCCGTCCACGGTGACCTGGTTGAAGGTGGCGTTCACCACCTCGGGCCAGCGCTCGCGGAGCTCCCCCTGGTCCACCTCGGCGTCGGTGAAGAGGAAGCCGAACATCGTGGCCATCTGGGGGTGGATCATCCCGCTCCCCTTGGCCACCCCCACCAC
>WFXV01000065.1 GCA_015490435.1 Thermaceae bacterium | reverse complement strand
CTTCGTTCTTCCCCCCAAGAGTCCCAAGCTCAACGGTCACGTGGAGCGGATGCAGCGGACCTTCCGGGAGGAGTTTTACACCCGGCCTTTGCCGACAAAAATCCCTGAGCTTCAGAAGGAGCTCAATGCCTATCTGGACTACTACAACCGTGAACGACCGCACCGGGCCCTCAACGGTCTCGCGCCCCTCGAGTTCCTGGCTATGATGCAAAAGGAGTCGGTCCCCAAAGAGTCTCAAATGTGTTGACCGACTACAGGTCGTTGTCAGAAGGCGCCGGTTTCTGGTATGCTCCCTTAGCGTTTGGCGCACGACCAAGCCCGTGCGCGGAGGTGAGCAGATGAAAGAAGGCATCCATCCCAAGCTGGTCCCCGCCCGCATCATCTGCGGTTGCGGCAACGTGATCGAGACTTACTCCACCAAGCCCGAGATCCACGTCGAGGTTTGCTCCGCCTGCCACCCCTTCTACACCGGCCAGCAGCGCTTCGTGGACACCGAGGGCCGGGTTGAGCGCTTCCAGCGGCGCTACGGCGACTCCTACAAGAAAAACCTCAAGAAGAAGGCCTAAACCCGCCAGGGGCCCGCAGCGCGGGCCCCTTTTTCGTGCCATGACGAACCCCCCGCTTTTCCCCACGCCGGGATGGATCGAGGTCATCGTCGGCCCGATGTTCTCGGGCAAGTCCGAGGAGCTGATCCGCCGGGTCAAGCGGGCCTTGATCGCGGGGCAGCGGGTCCAGGTCTTCAAGCCCAAGCTCGACGACCGCTACCACAAGACTGACGTCACCAGCCACGACGGCACCCGGATCGAGGCGGTGCCGGTGGAAAATAGCGGTGCGCTCTTCGAGGCCCTCGAGCGCCCCTTTCCCCACGTGGTGGCGGTGGACGAGGGGCAGTTTTTCGACGACGGCCTGATTACCCTGGCCGAGCGGCTGGCCGACGCCGGGGTGCGGGTGATCGTCGCCGGGCTCGACATGGACTTTCGGGGCGAGCCCTTCGGGCCGATTCCCGATCTCCTCGCCCGGGCCGAGTTCGTGGAGAAGCTGACCGCCGTCTGCGTGCGTTGCGGGGCGCCGGCGACCCGCACCCAGCGGCTTATCGACGGCGAGCCCGCGAGCTACGACGACCCTGTGGTCCTGGTGGGGGCGGCCGAGACCTACGAGCCGCGTTGCCGTCGCTGCCACGTGGTAAAACCGAAGCGGTGACCCCGGTCGTTCCGGTCCTCGCCGGGCCCACGGCGACGGGCAAGAGCGCGCTTGCGTTGCGCCTCGCCGAGGAAAAGGGCCTCGAGATCGTCAACGCCGACGCCACCCTGGTCTATAAGGGGCTCGATATCGGGACCGCGAAGCCTACGCGGGCGGAGCGGGCTCGGGTGCCGCACCACCTCGTGGACGTGCTCGAGCCCAGCGAGGCGATGAGCGTGGTGCGGTTTTTGGACCTCGCCGAGGTGGCTATTGCCGACGTGCTCGGTCGGGGGAAGCTTCCCCTCGTGGTGGGGGGGACGGGGTACTACATCCGGGCGCTTTCCGAGGGCATTCCCAAGGTGCCGCCCCCGGAGCCCGAGCTCGAGCGCGCGCTTCACGCCGAGCTCGCCGAGCGGGGGATCGAGGCGCTCTACGAGGAACTAAGGCGGGCGAGCCCCGAGGACGCCGCCCGGGTGGGGAAGAACCCCCGCCGCCTCCTTCGCGCCCTCTTCATCCTGCGAAAGACCGGGGTGCCCCCGGCTCGGCTGCCCTGGCGAAAGCCCCGGTTCGCCTTCAAGAAGCTGATCCTCTGGCCCGAGCGGCGGGCGCTCTTACCGGTCATCAAGGCGCGGGCCCGGGCCCAGTTCGCCGCCGGGTTGGTCGATGAGGTCCGGGGGCTGCTCGCCCGCTACCCCGAGATGCCCACTGCCCTCCAGACGATCGGCTACAAGGAGGTCGTCCGCCACCTCCAGGGCGAGCTCACCCTGGAGGAGGCGATCGAGGCCGACTGGCGGGCGGTCTGGCGGTACGCCCGCCGCCAATACACCTGGTTCCGGCGGGAGCCCGGCGACGTGGTGTACCTGCCCCGGATGGGGGAGACGGCCTGGGAGGGACTTTTGGACTGGTTTTCCCTACATTTCGGAGCTCTATACTGAGCTTTCGTGGAGGCGGCGGTCGAGTTCGAGAACGTGAGCGTCCGCTACGGGAGCTACACCGCGCTGGACGGGGTCTCCCTGCGGATTCCCGAGGGCGCCTTCGTCGCCATCATCGGCCCGAACGGCGCGGGGAAAAGCACGCTCCTCAAACTCATCCTCGGACTTCTCCGCCCGAGCGAGGGGGAGGTGCGGGTCTTCGGGCGTCCCGCCCTCAAGGTTCCGGCCGAGTGGCTCGGCTACGTGGCCCAGTTCAAGACCCTGGACCGCAGCTTCCCCGCGCTCGCGCTCGAGCTCGTGGCCAGCGGCCTCCGTCGCCGCTGGCCCTTTCGCCTCTCGGCAAGGGAACGCGAGGCGGCGCTCGCCGCGCTCCGTCGGGTTCGGGGAGAGGAGCTCGCCGACCGCCGCCTTTCCCGGCTCTCGGGCGGCGAGCTGCAGCGGGTCTACCTCGCCCGGGCCTTCGTCCGCCGGCCCCGGATGCTTTTGCTCGACGAGCCTGCCACCGGCATGGATGTGCTCGGCGAGGCCGACATGTACCGGATGCTCGAGCAGTATCAGCGCGAGCACCGGGCCACTGTGCTGATGATCACCCACGACTGGGAGGCCGCCCGCTACCACGCCACCCACGTCCTGGTCTTGAACCGGCGGGTGATCGGCTTCGGGCCGCCCGAGCGGGCGCTCTCCGACGAGTGCCTGCGGCGGGCCTTCGGACACGTGGGGCACCCCCACGAACTCAGCTTCAGCGTGGAGCGACGCGATGCTTGAGGTCTTTGCCCTGCCGTTCATGCAACGGGCGCTCCTTGCCGGCCTCTTGGTCGGCGCCACCGCCAGCTATTTCGGCGTCTTCGTGGTGCAGCGGCGGATGAGCTTTCTGGGCTCGGGCCTCGCCCACGCCGCTTTGGGCGGGGTGGCCCTTGGGCTCTTTTTGGACGCCGAGCCGCTCTTCGTCGCCCTGCCCTTCACCGTGCTCATCGCCCTCTTGATCGCCTGGGTCCGGGAGCGCACCGAGCTCGGGGGCGATACCGCGGTGGGCATCTTCTTCTCGCTTTCGGTGGCGCTCGGCGTCGTCCTGCTCGCGCTCAAGAGCGAGTACGCCGCGGACGCGATGGCCTTCCTCTTCGGCTCGATCCTGGCGGTGACCCCCGCTGATCTCTGGGCGATGGTGCTGGTGGCGCTCGCGAGCCTCCTTACCCTGCCGGTCTGGGGACGCTGGGCCTACGCTACCTTCGACCGCGACCTCGCTCGGGCCGACCGCCTGCCGGTGCTCTTCGACGACTACCTGCTCACCGCCATGGTGGCGGCGGTGGTGGTGAGCGCGGTCAAGGTGGTGGGGATCCTGCTGGTGGCCGCCTTCTTGGTGATCCCGGCGGCGAGCGCCCGCCTCTTTGCTCGGACCTTCGCCCAGATGACCCTTTTCTCCATCCTCTTCGGGCTCTTCGGCGTGGTCGCGGGGCTCGTGCTTTCCTACCTCTACGACGTCCCCAGCGGCGCGACGATCATCCTCGTGGAGAGCGGGATCTTCCTGCTCTCGCTGTTGGCATCACCCAAAACCTAGGTAATCCCTACGGAATATATGGGTTAAAATAAAACCATGTGGATCTCTACCCGAGCCCAGTACGGGCTTCGCGCCCTCTTGGAGATCGGTTCCCGGGGGCCGGACCCGGTGCCGCTCAAGGAGGTCGCCGAAGCCCAGCGGATCAGCCAGCACTACCTGGAGCAGATCGCCTCGGCGCTTCGCCGGGCGGGCTTCATTAAGAGCGTCCGGGGCGCGAAGGGGGGGTATCGCCTGGCCCGCCCGCCCGAGGAGATCACCGCCCTCGAGGTGGTGGAGACGCTCGAGGGCAGCGTGGCCCCGGTGGGCTGCATCGACGATCCCACCACCTGCTGGGCGGCGGGGACCTGCGCTACCGAGGAGCTTTGGCGGCAGGTGGACCACGCGGTGCGCGAGGTCCTCTCCCGCACCACCCTCAAGGACCTGATCGAGCGTCAGCGCTTCTTCGCCCTGAAAGAGCAGGCCCGGGTCACGGTCTAGGGGGCGGGGATGCCTTTCATCTACCGCTTCGAAGAGGCCGGGGG
>WFXV01000064.1 GCA_015490435.1 Thermaceae bacterium | reverse complement strand
CGCTTGGGATCCGCATCCTCGACTGTTTCAAATCCCAGAAGGAACGGTTTGAACCATATCTGCCGAGGGCCGTCGCTACCGGGCGGACGTGGGTTTCAAATCCCAGAAGGAACGGTTTGAACGTCCCATGAGCCAAGGCGTCGCCCGGACTCAATCAGGCGTTTCAAATCCCAGAAGGAACGGTTTGAACGCTTGGCACCCCGCCCTGGCTCTTCGCCGCCGCCAAGGCGTTTCAAATCCCAGAAGGAACGGTTTGAACCGAGGCGCTTGGTGACGAAGTTGTCTATCCCATCGCCGGTTTCAAATCCCAGAAGGAACGGTTTGAACGCCACATAGCGAAGACCGCCCGCCGTCCCCACCCAAAAGTTTCAAATCCCAGAAGGAACGGTTTGAACCGAAATCGCGGCCGCACTGGGCACCACGCCGAGGGCGGGTTTCAAATCCCAGAAGGAACGGTTTGAACTGGATCTCAAACGACGACGGGCTCACCTGGACAGCGTACGTTTCAAATCCCAGAAGGAACGGTTTGAACGCGAAGCGGCCCCGAAGTTCGTCTACTGACGAACGGATGCTTTCAAATCCCAGAAGGAACGGTTTGAACCATAAGCGGCCCCGCGCAGCGTATACCCCATATCCGCTTTCAAATCCCAGAAGGAACGGTTTGAACCCCGCCTGCTGGAGCTTGCGGACCTCCTCGGTGGTCTTGCCTTTCAAATCCCAGAAGGAACGGTTTGAACGATCAAGTACGGCTACGCTTACACGGTTATCGAAGACGACTTTCAAATCCCAGAAGGAACGGTTTGAACGTGTCCCAGTACCGGATCACCTCTAATGCGTCCTGGCTATCTTTCAAATCCCAGAAGGAACGGTTTGAACAGGCTCGCCTCGAGGCTCTGGAGCGGGAATTGGAAACTTTCAAATCCCAGAAGGAACGGTTTGAACGAGGCGGCCGCCAAGCGTCTGCTAGGGGGTGTTAGGCTTTCAAATCCCAGAAGGAACGGTTTGAACCCATAATATCCCTTGAGAATCGGGAACGCCAAATGCGGCATAAGTTGTCAAGGTGCACCAAGGCAGGCGCCTCAAATGTGCTCTGCCCCCATGCTAACGGCGCGTGGCTGGTGGAGGCAAGTTGCGTCGACCCCCCGGGGTTTTTGCACGATTGGGGGTCGACGCACGGGGTTCAGAGGATCTGGCTGGGCTCGTTCTTGGAGGTGCCCAGAAAGTCTTTGTCCAGGCAGGCGTCGCGCTTGATGATGTAAAAGCGAACCGCGTCTTCGTTCGGCTGGATGACTTCCCTGAGTTCCGCTTTTAGGTTCTCGAACTGCGCGCGGGTGAGCTCGCCTTCTAGGACGGAGTTTTGGACCCAAGTCAGGTATCGCCGGCCTATCTTGAGGACCTTTACCACCCGGTCTACGTTCACGTCGTAGGCCATGACTACGTACATGCTTACCCCCGGTGTCGGAAGGGCTCGTAGACCTCGTCACCCAACAGATGCTTTTCGAGCTTGTAGAGCTCGAGCCGTATGGTGGTTCGCCACGAAACCGAGCGCTTTAGGCGCGGGTGTTTATAGCTGGTTTGCAAAAACTCTTCCCAGGCTTCGACCACGATCCTTCTTCCGTGATCGTTTAGAAATACACCGCCTCCCTCGCGCATAAAGTGCTTCTCGCTAACCTGCCCTCTGTTGACAAGCCTGAAGATGAGGCGGTCCACATACGTGGGTTTGAGGACGTCGGCGATATCCAGGTTGAGGGAGTGGCGGCGGTAGTTCGTTTCGTGAAGGTAGCCGATGCGCGGATCCAGATGGGTTTGGTAGATCTGCCCTAAAACGGCGGTGTATAGCAGGCTGTTGAGGAAACTCACCAGCGCGTTGATGGGACTGCGGGGTGGTCTCCGGGTACGAATGTGAAGGGCGAACTCGGAGGGCAGGATGTGATCCCACGCGTGAAAGTAGACCTCTCGAGCGTTTCCTTCCAAGGCCATGAGCTCGGGAATACCGTCGGTCTCGGGAACCTTGCTCGCCAGGTCCTCGAGAACGGCGATGGCACTTTGGAGGTCGGCGCCGCGTCTTCGGTAGTAGTCCAGCACGCGCCGCATGTTGGCGATGGCGCCTTGCGTAAATCGGCGCGCCAGGTCGAGCCGTAAGGTGGGGTTTAGGTAATGCTCGGCTTGCTTCAAAGTGAGAAAACCCGAGTTTAGATATTCCCTGGGGTAGTAGGTCCCCACGTAATACTCGTAACGGTTAAAGAAGTGCATGGGGATGCGGTTTTGGGTAAGAAACTCGAGCAAGCGCTTGTTGAGCTCGACTTCGCCAAACACGTAGATCTCGGAGACCCGCTTTATGGGGACGGGCTTCTTCCCGTCTCCGCTTTCGAGAAAAAGGGTGTTTTGCCGTCTGCTCAGTCTTCCCGAGCTGAAGATGTAGATGGGTTTCATGGTTCCTCCACCCAGCAAAACTCGTAGTAGGCGCAGGAGGAGCAGTAGGGAATGCGCCGCGGCTGGGGTGGTTGGGGTTTTGCCAGTAAGTCCTGGATCTCGGCGAGCACTTTCTTCACGTTCTCGCGGAGCTTGGGGGTGAGTTCTACCTGGACCACCCGACGTTCCCGGGGGTAGCGGAGCTCACCTTTCGCCTTGAGGCCTTCTTCCTCCAGGCGCAGCAGGTAGTAGCCGAGCTGCAGGATGTGGGAACGTTCCCCCCTCGATGAAAGCTTGATCTCGGCGGCGACCAGGACTTCTTCCCGCTCATGTATGAAGTCGATCTTCATACCGGGGAGGCTGATTTCGTGCCGTTCGCGGGGGTAGGCGGTTGCGTGGAGGAGGCGGCCTAGGCTTAGCCGTTCGTGGTCGCGCCAGGGTTCGATGGCGTGCCCTAAAAGCCAAGCCTCGCGGGGGCAGATCGCGTAGGCTTGAATGAGCGCGCCCGTTATAGGAACTGACTCGTGGCTTCCTTCCCCCATAGGAACCCCGTTTCCGGATCGTAGTAGGCGTCTAGCTCGTCCTTTCGCACCAGCAGGTAGTCCTCCCGCCCGAAAAGCGGGCCGGGCGGGTTTTGGGCGACCCGCTCGACGGCCGGGCTGATGGTGTAAAGGGCTAGGTCCGGGCGCAGGCGACGAAGGGCCTGGCGCCGCGCGTTGGGGTCGGAGAGGGCCAGCGCCGCTTCCAGCTCGGCGAGCGTTTCACTCGCTTTCTCGTCCTGCTCGATGAATATGGGGATCCGACGTACAGGATCCTGGATGAGGCGGTAGCAGCAGACGTCGCATCCCCTGGGGTTGTGGGAACCGCAATCGCAGCCTGCGGGGTACCCTCGCCGGCAAAAACGCCCCTTCTCCAAGGCCTCCAGGTGGCCGCCGGCGGTCGCGGCGCTAATGCGTTCCTCGAGCTCCGCGTAGTAATCCCCGAGTTTTTCCTCGAGCTCCCGATCGGCGACGGCCTCGATTCGTGAGAAGAAGTCGCGGGCCAGGTGCGCGAGAATCTTTCCATAAACCCGGGAAGCCCGGCTTTCGTCGGGGATCAGGAAAAGGGCCTCGGTCTCCCGTGCAGCTGAGCGGTTGATGCGACCCGCCACCTGAACCACCGCGTCCAAGGGCCCGAGCTCGCGGTAACCCTCGGCAAAGTCGAGGTCAAGCCCGGCTTCGACGATGGGGGTGGCGACGAGGGTGAGCGGGGTTTGGGGAACGAGCGCTTTGAGTTCCTGGATGCGGGCAAGGCGGTCTCTGGGCGTGAGGTTGGTGGAGAGGTAGTAGACCCGTTCTCCCGCGTCCTTGAGCGCTTGGTAGACCTCGAGCGAGCGGGGGATGGTGTTTACCACCACGAGGCGCGCGCGTCGGGCGGGTTTGGTCGGCGGGCCATCGGCTTTCTGGATGCGGACGCGGACGGGGTAGTCGGGGAACCGGGGGGCGAGTTCCAGGGCCCCCTCCAGCAGCCTCGGTTGGGTGGCGGTGGCCAGTACGACGGTGTTGCCTTGGGCGACGAAGGCTTTTAGGAGCCTCCGGATCAGGGGCCAGTCTTCCGCGGGCAAGGCCTGCGCTTCGTCCAGGATGAGGATGTTCCCCGACAGAAAGCGATGGAGCTTTTTCAGCATCCGGTTTTGGGTGCCGTAGAGGGTTTCCACCACCTGGACGAAGGTCGTGACGATGACTTCCGCTTCCCAGGACTCGGCAAAGAGGAGCTTTTCCTCGACCGAGGTGCGCTCGTCGTCTTCCAGGATTCGTGCCAGGTGGTGGTGGGCGAGGATCGCTTGCCGGGGAACGCCGGCCGCGGTGAGGGTGTCGGAGAAGACCTGGAAGTTTTGCTCGATGAGGTTGACGAGCGGCAGGGCGTACACGATCCGCGGGCGAAGGCCCTTTTCTTGCTCCAGGCGGCTTCTGAGCTTCAGCGCGAAGTTCAAGAGGGCGAGGGTCTTCCCCGAGCCGGTGGGTGCGGTGAGGGTGAGGGCGGCGGGGAAGAGGTTTTCTAGCGGAAGGGTTTCTGCCTTTCGGTTTACCGCTTCAAAGAGCCGGTCCCGAAAAGGGGCGAGCCTTCCCTTCTTCGGGAGTACGCGTACCTTTTCCGCAGCAGCGTTTACCGCAAGGGGGTAGCGGCGCGCGGGCTCGACCTTCGCCGCCCGGTGTTTGTCAGCGTCGATGAGCAGCGAGAAGAGCCTTACGGTTTGCCAGTACGCGCGCTCGCCCTGAAAAGGCGCGGCGCGCAGCCAGCTCGCGACTTGTTCGGGGCCTTTCCGGGCGAAGCGCTCGAAGGGCTCGAGCCAGCCCAAGGCCTCTAGGAGCGAGCGCGCGGGTTTCGCCTCGAGGAGCGCCGTGGTCTGTTCGCCCAGGACCGCGTAGAGCCTTTCGGAGGGCGGCGTTTTCAAAAGTACGGGATCGTAGGGGTCGGGCAACAGCGTCTCGGCGGTTTTGAGGTGCCCGTGGTGCCGGGCCACCGCGAGGAAGACGGGAAGCGGGTCGAGGCCGAGTTCCCGGGCCAGGAAGGCGGCGAAGAACGCGCTCGGTAGCGCGTGGTGGAGCCTTGGACCGAGTTTGGCGCGGAGTTTCCCTTGCCCCTCGGGGCTCTCCCTGAGATAGCGCTGGAACCAGGGCGTGGCCTTATAAAGATCGTGGGCGAGCCCGACCAATCGGGCGCTTTCCCGCAGTTCGGGGGGTGCCCAGCCCTCGGCGAGGGCCGCCACCGCCCTCAAGTGCTCGATCAGGGGTTCGCCCGGCCGGGCGAGAAGCTCATCCCACGAGACTCCAGACGCCTTCATCGGTGACGAAGACCTTCCCCTCGTAGCGCACGGAAACCGGACTTCCTTCGGCCTCGACCACGAGGTCCGCGACCGCGAGCGGGGTTCGGTCCTCAGCGAGCTTGAGGGGGTAGCGGTCGTGGAGCAGGCGGGCCGGCCCCCAAAGCCCGGAGATCGCCTCGGCGCGCAGCGCGCCCATGACCTCCCCTTGAAAGCCGTCGGTTGCCTCGCCCTCGATCGGCGTCACCGCTTCGATTTGTCCGAGCGCGTACGCGGGGCCCAGCGCGAGCGGGTACCTGGGGTTTTTCAGGGCGTCCGCGAGCGCATCGGGGTCGGGGCCGAGGACGATTACCTCGTAGCGGACCCGCGCTTCGAAGTCGCGGGGGGCGACGAACTGGAGGGGGATCTGGGTGTGTTCGCCCCCGGCGAGACGAAGCTCGCCCTTTTTGATCTTGAGGTAGTTCGCGGTCTGCATCAGGAAGCGCCAGGGGGCCGCGGGACGCACGCCGAATAGGCTTTCCGCGAACGTTTGGGCGTATTCCGGGCCGAGTCCCAGCGCGGCGCCGAGGAGGCCTCGCAGGGTGGGCGGTGGGGGGATGGGGTAGGTGAGGGAGGAGGAGTTCGTGTAAAAGCGGCGGAAGTGGGCGAGTTTTCCGCTGATCACGAAGCGAAGCGCCCGCATGGTCAGCTCACTGGAAGCTGCTTCGGGAGCGTTTCGATCCCTTCGGCGGAAAGCTCGGGGTGGCGCCAGACCCGCACTTCCTCGATCGCGTCCTTGATGTTTTCCAGGGTCTTGGCGAGCGGGGAGAGGTCGAGGGCGTAGTCGGCGATCGAGCGGACCTTGCGGGCTTCCAGGCCGTCTTTGGGTAGAAAGCGCACGTAATCGCGGAGGTCGCCGGGTGGCGGGAAGGGGTACTTGCCCTCCCGGTAGCGAACGTGCAGGTAGAGCCGCGGGGTCTGGCCCAGCTTGCTCCGGGTGGTGGCTTGGGAGCCGAGCGACCGAAGCAGGCCCTCTTCCAGCCGGTCCAGGTCTTCCGGCTTGAGCCCGGTGGCCTTGCCCCGGGCGGCGGAGACCCGCCCGTAGAAGGCGATCAGGCCGTAGTGAATGCGCCAGTCCTTGCCGAAGGTGCCGTAGTCGCTTTCCCTTCCCGCGAAGTGCGAGGAGATCGTCGAGGACTCCACGATCTCCACCGGGTGGAGGCTATAGCCCCAGGCGAACTGGACGGGGCCGGTAAAGGTGAGGCCACCGCCTTGCCCCGCGGCTTCCCCTTTGATCGGCATGGTGGCGCCAAAGAGCCGGACGTCGATGAGGCGCTCGAGCAGCCAGGTGACGAACTCGGCGGGCGGCTTTTTGGGATCCACCTTCTCGCCGGTTTCCCGCTTGTAGTCCTCGGCGAGCGCCTTGAGCCGCTCGTCGGCGGTGACGGTTTCGCCTTCGAGGGTGCGGACCCAGATGTCGAGCCCGTGCTCGAGCCAGTAGTCCCGGAGGTAGCGCTTGAGCCGCACGTCCGAGACCAGGGCCCGGCCGGTGGCGTAGTCCATGCGCGGTTTGTTCTCCTCGTCGGGGTCGCCGTTCGGGTTGGCCATCTTGGCGTCGTAGAGGAAGAGGATTTCTCCGTCTAGGGGCTTCATGCTTCATCACCTCCGCTCTGCCCGGCGCCGAGGATGCGCCGGGTCTCGTATCCGTAGCCGAGCAGGATGTAAAAGGCGTTTTCCTCGTCGGAAAGGGGCCAGTGGCTTTCGTTTCGGGCAAGGCGCTCCATGGCTTCGCCGAAGATCGCTTCGCTGTTTGCGTCCAGCCTGCGGTACTCGCCGAGCTTTTCGAAAAGCTCGACCGCGAAGCGGCGGACTTTGGCGAGGGGCATGCCCTGGTAGCCGATCTTTTCCAGGATGGGCTTGGTCTTGCCCTTCTTGTATTGCTCGCTTGCTATCCGCGCGAGCAATACGCCGAGCAGAAAGAGCGCCGACTTGGGCTCGTCGAGGGCGAGCTCGGCCAAGGTGTCTTGGTGGTTCTTGGACTGGGTTTGCACGGCTTTCACCTCCTTCAGCACCCCTGCCTTTTCCAAAAAGACGAGGAACGCGGCCATCTGGGGGATGAGGTTGTGGAGCTCGGGGCAGCGGTTGGGGATTGTGCAGGACCGGGTGGCGTAGAGGCTGGGGTTCTTGCGGTGGGCAAAACGGAGGCTTTCGAGAAAGCCCCGGATCCAGGCGCTCCTTTCCATGGGCTCTTGGAGCAGGATTTGCCGGAAAGCCCAGAGCGCGGGTTTGACCTCGGGACTGCCCTTTTGGTGCTGGAGCGGCAGCAGGTTGAGCAGCGCGGAAAGGCCCGGAAGCCATGGGCGGGGTTTTCCGTCCTCGCCCAGGCGCCGGCCGAAGTGCGCGTCGGCCCACGCGTTGGCTTCGCTCAGCGCGAGGAGCAGGGAGTAGATCCGGGAGGGTTCGACTTCGAAGATCGCTTCTTTGACCTTCACCGCCGACTGGCTGCGCTCGACGAAGAGCAGGGTGAGCTGAGGTAGGTCGGTTTGGGCCTTGAGTTTTGCCAGGAGCCGTGGGACGTTCTCCATCCGGTCGAGGCCGGTGGCTGCTTCGGTGAGGACTTCGCTGAGCGCATCGAGCGCTTCCCGCGATAAGGGCGCGTGGCCCAGATGGGGAACGAGGAGGGTTTCGGTCCGGAGGACCCACGCCTGGAAGGCTTTTTCGAGGTGGCGCTCCCCGGCGAGGAGGTGGGTGTAGCAGCGGCGGCAGACGGCGTAGCTCTTGGCCCAGTGGTTTGGTGCCAGGCCGTAGGCGAAGCTCAGCTTGTCGTTGATGTAGAACTTGAGCACTTTGAACCGGGTGAACTCGGCGGTGAGGGGGGCTTTTTCTCCGCAAAGGTGGCAGACGCCGGTGGAGGCCTTTTCGAAGGCCTCTTCCACCAGGTCCTCGACCAGGAATCGGCGGTAGGAGGGGAGCTTGGCGATGACCTGGCCGTCGAGGACCAGGGTGTAGAGGGCCCCGTCCTTGGGCAGGTCGAACCGCTTGCGAAGGAGGTCGGCGAGTTTTTGGGCCCGGCCCTTGGGGGGTTGCGAAAGGACCTGCCGCCATTCCTCGTCGGTGACGAGTCCGAGCCGGGCGGCGTCGAGCAGGAAGGCGTAGCGGCGGTCCTTTCCGGAAAGGGTGGGGTCCACGTGGAAGAGGTCGGGAAAGACGCGGTCGAGAAGGGCTTTTACGTCGGGCGGCGTGCGCTCGTCTTCGGCAAGCTTGGCCGGCGTTTGGCCGAGGAGGTAGGCGAGGGTGGAGGTGGTCGCCCGGGTTTGCGGGCGGTTGCCCCGGACGTTTCCGACCCAGGCGTACTCGCTGGCGCGGGTTGGGTCGAGCTCGAGGGGGATCAGGTCGAGCCCTGGAGGATCGCTTCTTAGCTCGAGGCGGATGAGAAGCGGCTTGTCCTTGGCCTTGCGGGCGAGGGGGGTGATGTCTTCGATGAGGGCCTCGAGCAATCGGCCCTCGTCCCCGGCCGCGACCGCTTCACCGATTCTCGCGATTTCGCCGATCACCGGCCACCTCCACGAATCCGAAACCCTGGCTGCCCAGGGCCCCGAGCCCCGAGGTGAGGGCGACCCAGGCGAGCTCCGGGTGCCCTTCGATCCGGTAGCGGCCCATCCAGCCTTCGATGATCAGGTTGCGGTAGCGTTCGACCTTCTTGTTGTGGGGAACGGGATCCAGCGGGAGGATGCGGGCCTCGGCCTGGGCGGCCTCCGTGAGGCCGAGGGCGCGGGCCTTGACCCGGAGATTTTCGAGCAGTCTGCGGGGGAACTCGGGTTCGTGCGCCCCGAAGTAGCGGCGACGGCCGTTTTCCTTGACGTAGACGGTGACCGGGGCGCGGGCGACCAGGAGCGCGTTCGGGGGCGGGGTGGGGACGGGCTCGAGCTCGAGCCCCACGACCTTGAGGGGAAGCCCGGCCAGGACGAGCGCCCGGTTTTTTACGAGCCCCAGGACCAGCTTCTCCACGAGCTCCTCGAGGGGCGAGGCCACCTTCAACGTAATGGGACCCGTGACCCGGAAGGTCTTGGTCGAGGTGTCGGGGTGCAGTTTGCCCATGAGCCGGGAGAAGACGAAGGGCTTCCAGCGGCCGCGTTCGGTGGCGATGCCTTCCTCGTGAAGCCAGCGGCTCGTTTCCTCGGGCAGGAGGTGGTAGATCAGCCCCTGCACGGCTTCGCGGTAGGAAAAGGACAGATCCCCTGCGGTTTCGGGCACCATCGTGATCGCGATGCGATGGGTCATGGTTTGACTTTAGGTTAAGGGGCAGACGGCTCGCGTTTAGGGTTATTTCGGACCGGTAGGCTTTAGGTATGGAAACACGGGTGGCCCTGATCACCGGCGCCAACCGGGGGATCGGCTTCGAGGCGGCGAAGCAGCTTTTCGCCCGGGGCTACCAAGTCGTCCTCTCGGGACGCGACCGGGCGGCGGTGGAGCGGGCGGCGGCCGAGGTCGGCGCGGTGCCGCTCGTCTTGGACGTGACCCGGGCGGAGGACGCCGAGGCCGCGGTGCGCTTCGTCCGCGAGCGCTTTGGGCGGCTCGACGCGCTCATCAACAACGCCGGCGTGCTCCTCGACGAGGGGGTGCGGGGGCTCGAGGTGCCGGTGGAGGTGGTGGCGCGGACCTTCGAGGTCAACGTCTACGGGGCACTCCGCTTGGCCCAGGCCTTTGCCCCGATGATGGTGGCCCAGCGCTACGGGCGGATCGTCAACGTCTCCTCGATCATGGGTTCGCTCACCCACGCCGGGCCCGGCTACCTCGCCTACCGGAGCTCGAAGGCGGCCCTCAACATGGTGACCCGGGTGCTCGCCGCCGAGCTAAAGGGGACGGGGGTGCTGGTGAACGCGGTCCACCCCGGCTGGGTGCGTACCCGCATGGGCGGTCCCGCGGCGCCGCTTTCGCCGGAGGAGGGGTGCGGGCGCTGGTCTGGGCCGCCACCCTGCCCGAGGACGGGCCTACCGGCGGGTTCTTCGAGGGGGAGGGCCGGCCGCTCCCCTGGTAGCTAGGCCGGGGCGCGGTTTTTCGCCTTCCACTCGAGCCCCGCCCAGATGAACTCGTCGAGGTCGCCCTCGAGCACCGCGTCGGGGTCGTGCCGCATCAGCCCGGTGCGGTGGTCCTTGACGTACTGCTTGTCGAGGACGTAGCTCCGGATCTGGCTGCCCCACTCGATGGGGCGCACCTCCCCCTTAAGCTTTTTCAGCTCCTCCTGGCGCTTTCGCTCCTCGAGCTCAAAAAGCCTTGCTTTGAGCACCTTGAGCGCGAGCTCCTTGTTCTTGTGCTGGCTCCGGGTTGCCTGGCTGGTCACCGTGATCCCGGTGGGCAGGTGGACGATCCGCACCGCGCTGTCGGTGGTGTTCACGTGCTGGCCGCCCGCGCCCTGGCTGCGGAAGACGTCGATCCTTAGGTCCTCGGGACGGATCTCGATCTCGATGTCGTCCTCGATCTCGGGGATCACCTCGACCCCGGCGAAGCTGGTGTGCCGGCGGCCGGAGGCGTCGAAGGGGGAGGGCCGGACCAGCCGGTGCACCCCGGCTTCGGCCGAGAGCAGGCCGTAGGCGTTCTCCCCCCGGACGATCATCTGGGCGTAGTCGATGCCGGCCTCGGGGCCGGGGACGACGTCCACGAGCTCGAGGGAAAAGCCCTTCTTCTCCGCCCACTTGGTGTACATGCGCAAGAGCATCTGCGCCCAGTCCATCGCCTCGGTGCCGCCGGCGCCGGGCTGGATGGTGAGGATCGCGTTCTTCTCGGCGTGGGGGAAGGCGAGCAGGGTCTCGCGGTAGAGCCCGGTCAGGCGCCGCTCGGCCTCGGCGAACTCGGCGGCGAGCTCGTCCGCGGCCTCGGGACCGAGCTCCTCGACCAGCTCGGCGAGCCCCTCGAGGTCCTTCTTCAGCCCCGCGTACTCCTCCACCACCTTCCGGAGCCGGGCGGCCTCCTGGCTGAGCTTTTTGGCCCGCTCGGGGTCGGACCAGAGCGCGGGGTTTTCGAGCTCGGGCTCGAGCTCCTTTAGACGGGCTTCCTTTCCAGGGATGTCAAAGATACCCCCTGAGGGCGTCGAGTCGTTTCTTGAGTTCGCGCACGTCCATGGCTTTCTCATTGTATAGCTTCCCCGCCAAAAGGGCAAAATCCCGGGCTTGACGGAGGGCGGCCGCCCCGGGGTACGATGGAGTCCCGGAGTGAGGCCGGGAGGATCCAAAAACCACGCGCGCGTGGCGCCCCGTTTTTCGGGGCGCTTTTTTTAGGCCTCGCTCAGGGAGGTAAGCATGCAGCTGGGTTGGGAGAAGAAGATCGTCCTGGGTCTGCAACACGCGGTCGCGATGTTCGGCGCCACCGTCCTGGTGCCCCTGCTCACCGGGCTTCACCCCTCGGTGGCGCTCATCACCGCCGGGCTCGGCACCCTGCTCTTCCACCTGATCACCGGGGGCATGGTGCCGGTCTTCCTGGGCTCGTCGTTCGCCTTCATCGCCCCCATCATCGCCGCCCAGAAGGCGGGCTTCAGTCTCGCCGCGGTGGGCGGGGGGATCGTCGCCGCCGGACTCGTCTACGCCCTTTTCGCCCTGCTCGTGATGGCGGTGGGAAGCCACCGGGTGCGGGAGCTCTTTCCCCCGGTGGTCACCGGGCCGGTGATCGTGGTGATCGGGCTGACCCTCGCGCCGGTGGCGGTGGACATGGCGAAGAACGACTGGCTGCTCGCCCTCGTCACCTTGGCTGCGGCGATCGTGGCGGCGGTCTTCTTCCACGGGCTCTTCAAGATGCTGCCAGTGATCACCGGGGTGGCCGTCGGCTACCTGGTCGCCCTCTTCCTCGGCCGGGTGGACACTACACCGATCCGGGAGGCGGCCTGGTTCGGCCTGCCCCCCTTCGTCACCCCCACCCTGGAGTGGGGCGCGGTCTTGCTCATCGCCCCGGTGGCGATCGTCACCGTGATGGAGCACATCGGCGACATCCTGACGAACGGCCGCGTGGTGGGCAAGGACTTCTTCGAGCGCCCGGGCCTGCACCGCACCCTGCTCGGCGACGGCGCCGCCACCGCCCTCGCGGGGCTCCTCGGCGGTCCGCCGAACACCACCTACTCGGAGAACACCGGCGTCCTGGCAGTGACCAAGGTCTACGATCCCTCGGTGCTCCGGATCGGGGCGCTTTTCGCCATCCTCTTCGGGCTCTCGCCCAAGCTCGCGGCGGTGCTCCAGACCCTGCCCCAGGGGGTGCTCGGGGGGATCTCGATCCTGCTCTTCGGGATGATCGCCTCGATCGGGATCCGCACCTTGGCTGAGGCCGAGATCGACTTCACCCACTCGCGGAACCTGATCGTGGTCTCGCTCATCCTGGTGCTCGGCCTCGGCGGGGCGGTGGCCGACCTCGGCACCCTCAAGGTCGCCGGCGCCGAGGTGCCCCTCAAGGTCACCGGCATGAGCCTCGCGGCCCTCGCGGGGATCGTGGTGAACCTCCTGCTTCCCAAGGAGATCGACGAGCCCGAATGAATATGCAGCCCTTGCATTTTCGCGAAGGGAGCCCATATACTCGAAGCGCCACGGACTGAGGAAAGGGGGTATGGCAAATGAAGAGGCGTGAGTTTATTAAGAAGGCCGCGGCCGGCGTGGCGGCGTCCAGCGTCTTCGGCCCGGTCTACGCCCAGACCCAAAAGCGGATCCGCTGGCGGATGGCCACCAGCTGGCCGAAGTCCCTGGACACCATCTACGGCGGCGCGATCACCGTCGCCGAGACGGTCCGGGCGATGACCGGCGGCAAGTTCGACATCCGGGTCTACGCCGGCGGCGAGATCGTGCCCGGGCTCAAGGTGGTGGACGCGGTCCAGCAGGGCACCGTCGAGGCCGGCCACACCGCCGCCTACTACTACATCGGCAAGCACCCGGCCTTCGCCTTCGCCACCGCGGTTCCCTTCGGCTTCACCTACCGCGAGCAGAACGCCTGGCTCTACGACGGCAACGGCAACAAGCTCCTTAACGAGCTCTTCGCCGACTTCAACATGATCGGCTTCCCCGCCGGCAACACCGGCGTGCAGATGGGCGGCTGGTTCAGGAAGCCGATCAACTCGGTGGAGGACCTCAAAGGCCTCAAGATGCGCATCCCCGGCCTCGGCGGCAAGGTGATGGCGCGGCTCGGGGTCACCGTGCAGGTGCTTGCCGGCGGCGACATCTTCCCCGCGCTCGAGCGCGGCGCCATCGACGCCACCGAGTGGGTCGGCCCCTACGACGACGAGAAGCTCGGCTTCTACAAGGTCGCCAAGTACTACTACTACCCCGGCTGGTGGGAGCCCGGGCCGGTGCTCCACTTCTTCGTCAACCTCGACGCCTGGAAGAAGCTCCCCAAGGAGTACCAGGAGATCCTGAAGACGGCGGCGGCCAAGGCCAACCTCCAGATGATGGTGGACTACGACTTCAAGAACCCGCCGGCCCTGAAGCGGCTCCTTGCGAAGGGGGTCAAGCTCCGCAAGTACCCGCTCGACATCCTCAAGGCGGCCGAGAAGGAAGCCTTCGACCTCTACGAGGAGCTCGCGGCCAAGGACAAGTTCTACAAGAAGGTCTACGACGACTGGAAGGCCTTCCGCGCCGACATCAACCGCTGGTTCGGCACCGCCGAGCTGGCCATGAGCCAGTACCTCTTCGCGAAGCTCTGAGCCAAGGCGAAAGACCGAAGGCCCCCGGGGAACCCCCCGGGGGCCCGGTCTTTTTTCGCTTTAGACCCCGCCGGTGAGCTGGATCAGCCAGGTGGCGATCTCGGGGAAGACGATGAGCAGCGTCAGGCCGATCAGCTGGATCACGATGAAGGGAATGGCGCCGCGGTAGATGTGCATGGTGGTGACCTCCGGGGGCGCCACGCCGCGGAGGTAGAAGAGCGAGAAGCCGAAGGGCGGGGTGAGGAACGAGGTCTGCAGGTTCATCCCGATCATCACCCCGAACCACACCAGCGCCATCCGGGCGGGCTCGGCGACGTCCGGGAACATCGCCGGCAAGAGCCGCTCGGCCACCGGCGCCACCAGCGGGATGATGATGAAGGCGATCTCGAAGAAGTCGATAAAGAAGCCGAGGATGAAGATGATCAGGTTGACGACCACCAAGAACCCGATCTCGCCGCCGGGGAGGTTAGAGAGCAGGTCCTCGACCCAGATGTCGCCATACAGCCCGCGGAAGACCAGCGAGAAGGCGGTGGAGCCGATCAGGATGAAGAGCACCATCGAGGTCAGGCGGGCGGTGGAGGTCATCGACTCCACCAGCGCCTTCAGGGTGAAGTTGCGGTAGAAGAGCGCGAGCATGATCGCGCCCAGGGCGCCAAAGGCGCCTGCCTCGGTGGGGGTGGCCCAGCCAGTGAAGATGCTCCCGAGCACCACCATGATGAGCGCGAGCGGGGGCACCATCACCAGCATGACCTCTTTGAAGAGCGCCCAGCCCCGGAGGGTGCGCTCCTCCGGCGGCAGCGCCGGCGCCGCCTCGGGCTTGAAGACCGCCACCAGCACCACGTAGAGGATGTACATCGCCGAGAGGGTGAGGCCCGGGATCAGGGAGCCGATGAAGAGGTCGCCCACCGAGACCCCGAGCTGGTCGGCGAGCACGATCAAGACGATCGAGGGCGGGATCACCTGGCCCAGGGTGCCGGAGGCGGCGATCACCCCGGTGGCGAGCTCCTTGGAGTAGCGGTACTTGAGCATGATGGGGAGGCTAATGAGCCCCATCGCCACCACCGTGGCCCCCACCACGCCGGTGGCGGCGGCGAGCAGCGTGCCCACCACCACCACGCTGATCGCGAGCCCGCCGCGCAGGGGACCGAAGAGCATCCCCATGGTCTTGAGGAGGTTCTCGGCGAGCCCCGAGCGCTCGAGCATCGTGCCCATGAAGATGAAGAACGGCACCGCCAGCAGGGTGTAGTTCTCCATGATGCCGAAGACCCGCTCGGGAAGCGCCCTTAGAAGGTGCAGGTCGAAGAACCCAAAGTGCATCCCCACCAGGGTGAAGACGAGGGCGGTGCCGCCCAGGGCGAAGGCCACCGGGAAACCGGTGAAGATGAAAACGAAGGCCCCGACGAACATCAGGGGGCCGAGCAGATCTTCGAGGATCACGCCGCGCCCCCTTCCTCGAGCGGGTAGCCCGCGATCTTGGCCACGCGCTTGATCGCTTCGCTAAAGGCCTGGAGAAGGAGCAGCACGAAGGCCACGATGAGCGAGGCCTTGATGGGGTAGCGGGGGAGCCCCCCGGGGTCCGGGGACATCTCGTGGATCTTCCAGGAGTCCACCACGATCGGCCAGGCCACGTAGAGCATCAGGAGCGAGAAGGGAATGAGGAAGAAGAGGATTCCGAGCAGGTCGATCCAGGCCCGCGCCTTCTCCGAGAGCCGGGCGTAGATCACGTCCACCCGCACGTGCTCGTCGTGCAAGAAGGTATAGGCCCCGCCCCAGAGGAAGACCAGGCTGAACATATACCACTGGAGCTCGATGTAGGCGTTGGAGGAGAGGTCCACCCCGATGGTCTGGGAAAGCTTCCGGGTAACCGCGTTGTAGACCCCAACCAGGACCATGAAGAGGGTCAGCCAGGAAACCAGCTTTCCCACCCACTCGTTCAGGGCGTCGATTCCCCGGGCCAGGCGCAAAAGCGTTTGCATAGCTCCTCCCGAAGCAATATTCGAGCAAATCGTACCGGGACGGGGGTCCCGCGTCAACGAAGGCGCAAAATCCCCCGGCCTACCCGGGCCGTGCTGCATAAATAAAACCCCTAGCGGGCGCCCCGCACCCGGGCCACGAGCAGGGTGCCGGCGAGGAAGGCGAGGGCGGCGGCCACGAAGGCGGCCTGGTAGCCGAGGGGAAAGGCGAGCTGGTTCAGCCCGTCCACCCCCCGGCCGGCGAGCCCGGCCAGGATCTGGGGCAGGACGATCGAGGTCTGCCAGACGCCCATCTCGGTGCCGTGGGCCTCGGGGCGCTTTAGGACGTCGGCGACGAGCGCCCAGTCCACGGCGGCGTAGACGCCGTAGCCCACGCCGAAAAAGAGGGCGAGCCCGACCAGGACGTCGAAGCGGGGAAAGAGAAGCACGGGAAAGAGGAGCAGCGCGAGCCCCACCCCGGAGGCGTAGATCAGGGGCTTGCGGCCGAAGCGGTCGGAGAGGCGGCCGGCGGGCACCGAGGCGAGCGCGCCCCCGAGCGAGATCAAAAGCACGAGGAGGCCCACCGCTTGGTAGGCGTACGCGGCGAGGACCCGGCCGAAGACGGCGAAGACCCGGACGACGTCGGCCAGGTAGTACTGCAGGTAGGTCTGCACCAGGTACTGGCCGAGCATGACCAGAAAGCGCGTGAAGTAGACCCAGCGAAAATCGGGGTCCCGCCAGGGGAGGCGGAGGCTCTCAAGGAATCCCTCTTCCCGCGGGGCCGGGTTTTCAGGTTCCCGGACGTAACGGAGGGTGATCCCGGCGGCGGCGAGGTTGACGAGGGCCGCGGCCCAAAAGAGGAGTGCGAGCGAGCCCGCCAGGAACCCGAGGAGCCCGGCGGCGATCTGGGCGCTCGCCTGAAGCGCCCCCATCCAGCCGGAGGCCGTGCCCCGGTGGTTTTGCGGCACGAGGTCGGGGATCAAGGCGGCGTAGGGGCCGGTGGCGAGGTCGTCGGCGAGCTGCAGGAGCAGGTAGCCGAGGAAGAGCACCCCGTAGCTCGGGGCGTAGGCCATGAGCAAAAGGGCAGATGCGGTGAGGACCGCCCCCACCGCCAGGTAGGGAAGCCGCCGGCCCTTGCGGCTTGGGAGGCGGTCGGAGAGGTAGCCGAAAAGCGGCGGGCCGAAGGTGGCCATCACCGCCCCGACCCCGAAGAGCAGCCCGAGCCGGCTCGCCTTCTCGGCCGCGGGGACGAGCTCGGCGACCCGCGCGGGGAGGAGGACGAAGAGGACCAGGGTCCACTTGAAGGCGGTGGCGAACCAGTAGACCGAGAGGACGAAGAACCAGCGGCCGGTGTAGGGGCGCACTGCCCGCGATTATAGCGGGGTGGCCTCGGGCACCACGAGCAAGGGGAGCTCGGCCTGGTACATGAGCTCGACCACGGTGCGGCCGAGCCGGGTGCGCTGGCTGGACTTGGCCCGGGAGCCGACGACCAATAGGTCCACGTTGTGCTCGGCGGCGAGGTCCAAGAGCCCGGTGCTTTCCTCGCCCCGCTCGAGCACAAGCCGCTCCTCGGGGATCCCGAGCTTTTCGATGAGCGCCTTTTTCGCGTGCCCCACCACCTCGGCCTCCTTCATCAGCTCGGGGGGCAGGTAGGTGGGGATGCAGCAGGAGCCGGGCATGAGGCTCACGAGGTGGAAGGCGAGCGCCTCGGCGCCGGTGGCCTCGGCCAGGGACTGGGCGTACTTCCAGGCCGAGAGCCCGGCGGAGGAGTCGTCCACCGCCGCCGCGATCCGGCCGAGCCGGGTGAGCGGACGCTTTTCGTCCACTAGGAGGACCGGGACCTCGCCCCGGTGGAGGAGGTAGTGGGAGACCCCGCCCCGGGCCACCCGCTCGAGGGGGCTCCGGCCCTCGGAGGCGAGCACCGCGAGCCGCCGCTGGATCGCCTCGCCGGCGACCTCGCGGACCGGGTTGCCGTGGTGGATCAGGGTCTCGGTGCCCTCGGGGGCGAGGGCGGCGAGCGCCCGGCGGGTGAGCTCCTCGAGCACCCGGCTCGCCTCCTCCAAAGGCGCGCGGTAGCGCTCCTCCCAGACCGCGGAAAACCGCCGGGGCGCGCCCTTTAGGTAGCTATCCTCCACCACGTGGAGCACGGTCACCGGCCAGCCGAGGCGTTCGGAAAGCGTGGTCGCGCTTTGGATCACGCTCTGGCTCGAGCTCGAAAGGTCCACGGCGGCGAGGATGCCCTCTTTCATGGCCTTATCCTCCTTATCTCCAGGATAGCGCCGGGCTCCCTATAATTGTCCCGTGAAGCTCGAGCTCAGGGGCCGCGTCCTCACCCTCGACCGCCCGCGGCTGATGGGAATCGTCAACCTCACCCCCGACTCCTTCTCGGACGGGGGTCGTTTTCTCGCGGTGGAGGCCGCCCTCGCCCACGCCCGGCGGCTGGTGGAGGAGGGGGCGGACCTCCTCGACCTCGGGGCCGAGTCCACCCGGCCGGGGGCGGCCCCGGTGCCGCTCGAGGAGGAGCGGCGGCGGCTTTTTCCCGTGCTCGAGGCGGTGCTCGCGCTCGGGGTGCCGGTGAGCGTGGACACCCGAAAGCCCGAGATCGCCGAGGAAGCGCTCCGCCTCGGCGCCCACATGATCAACGACACCAGCGGGCTCGCCGACGAGCGCATCGCCGAGGTTGCCGCCCGCTACCAGGCGCCGCTCGTGGTGATGCACACCCCCCACCCCGACCCCCGGCGGATGATGGAGGCCGCCCGCTACCTCGACGTGGTCGCCGAGGTCCGGGCCTTCCTCCTGAAGCGCGCGCGCCGGGCCGAGCGGCTCGGTGTGCGGCAGGTGGTCCTCGACCCCGGGTTCGGCTTCGGCAAACGCCTCGAGCACAACCTCGCCCTCCTCGCTCGGCTCGCCGAGCTCGCCGGCCTCGGCTACCCCCTGCTCGCCGGGCTCAGCCGCAAGCGCACCATCGGCGAGCTCACCGGGGTCGAGCCCGCCGACCGGCGGGTCTGCGGCAGCGTCGGGGCCCACCTCGCTGCCGCCCTCCGGGGGGCGCGGATCCTCCGGGTGCACGACGTCGCCGCCCACCGCGAGGCCCTCGCGGTCTTCTGGGAGGTGGAGGCTTGGGCCGGATCGTCCTAGCCGGGCTCGAGTTCTACGGCCGCCACGGCGCCCGCCCCGAGGAGAACCGGCTCGGGGCCCGCTTCGTGGTCGACGTCGAGATGGAGGTAGCCTTCGAGGGCAAGGGGGACCGGATCGAGGCCACCGTGGACTACGCCGCGGTCTACGCCCGGGTGGAGGAGGCGGTGCGGGGGCGCCGTTTTTACCTCATCGAGGCCCTCGCCGAGCACATCGCGAACGTCCTGCTCGAGGCCTTTTCCAACCTCGAGGCGGTGCGGGTCCGGGTCCACAAGCCCCACGCCCCCATCCCCGGGGTCTTCCGCGACGTCTACACCGAGGTGGAGCGCCGCCGTGGCTAGGGCGCTCATCGCCCTGGGCTCAAACCTTGGCGACCGCGCCGGCTACCTGCTCTCAGGCGTCGCCGCGCTCAGCCGGGCGGGGGTCCGGATCCTCGCGCTTTCCCGGATCTACGAGACCGAGCCGGTGGGGCCGCCGGGACAGGGGCCCTATTTGAACCAGGTGGCCCGGCTCGAGACCGAGCTCGAGCCCGAGGCGCTCCTTTCCCTCTTGCTCCGGGTGGAGGCGGCCCACGGCCGCACCCGGGCGGTGCGCTTTGGCCCCCGCACCCTCGACCTCGACCTCCTCGACTACGAGGGGCGGGTCCTGGACCTGCCCGGCCTCACCCTGCCCCACCCCCGGATGCACGCGCGGGCTTTCGTCTTGGTGCCCCTTTTTGAAGTGGCCCCCGAGTGGCGGCACCCGGTGCTCGAAAAAAGCGCCCGGGAGCTCCTTTCAGGGCTCGACGTCGGCGGCGTGCGCCCCTACCTCCTCGAGGATCCGGGGCCGGAGTTCCCCGAGTAGGTAGAGGCTCCCGGCGACCACGACGAGGGCGGCGGGGTGGGCTCTCCTGGCCTCGGCCAGCGCGCGGTGGGGG
>WFXV01000063.1 GCA_015490435.1 Thermaceae bacterium | reverse complement strand
TCGTGGGGGCGGTGGGTAAGAGCGCCCAGCTCCCCCTCATGGTCTGGCTTCCGGACGCGATGGCTGGCCCCACGCCGGTTTCGGCGCTGATCCACGCCGCCACCATGGTCACCGCCGGCGTCTACCTGCTGGCGCGCTCCTCCTTCCTCTACGCGAACCTCCCCGACGTCTCCTATTGGATCGCGGTGATCGGGCTTTTGACCGCGCTTTATGGGGCGCTCTCCGCGTTTGGGCAGTGGGATATCAAGCGCATTGTCGCCTACTCCACGATCAGCCAGCTCGGCTACATGTTCCTGGCCGCCGGGGTGGGGGCCTACTGGGTGGCGCTCTTCCACGTGATGACCCACGCCTTTTACAAGGCGCTCCTCTTCCTCGCCTCGGGTTCGGTGATCCACGCGCTTGGCGGCGAGCAGGACGTGCGCAAGATGGGCGGGCTCAAAAAATTCCTGCCGCGGACCCACCTCCACGGCCTCATCGGGGCGCTTTCGCTCGCTGGCTTCCCGCTCTTTGCTGGGTTCTGGTCCAAGGACGCGATCCTGGCGGCGACGCTCGCCTACCCCTTCGGCGGCATGGGCTTTTACCTGGTGGGGCTCTTCACCGCCTTCCTCACCGCTGCCTACGCGATGCGCTGGTACGCGCTCGTCTTCCTCGGGGACTACCGCGGCAAGGGCCACCCGCACGAGGCGCCGCCGGTGATGACGATCCCCAACGACATCCTCGCCTTCGGCGCCGTCTTCGCCGGGTTTTTGGCCCTGCCGAAGCCCCTTTGGAACCTGATCGAGCCCTTTTTGGCCCCGGCGCTCGCCCACCTCGAGGCCCACGAGGCCGAGCCCCTCGTCGAGTGGGGGCTGCTCCTGCTCTCGGCGGCGGTGGCCCTGGTCGGCCTCTACCTCGGCTACCTCTTCTTCAAGGACTACTTCGCGAAGAAGGTGCCGGCCTGGTACCGGGCCTTCGAGCAGGCGGCTCTCGAGGGTTTCTACGCCGATCGGCTCTACAACACCTTCATCGTCAACCCGCTTAAGGAGCTCGCGGCCTTCCTCGGGCTCGCCGACCGCGGGCTCGATACCGGCTACGTCCTGGCCGCGGGCGGGGTCGGGATCCTGGGCCGGATCCTCGCCGGGCTCCAGACCGGCTACGTGCGCTTTTATGCCGCCTTGATCCTGGCCTTCGCGGCGCTATTCGTGCTCTGGGGGGTGGTGCGGTGATCCTTTGGATGCTCCTTCTGCCCTTCCTGGCCGGGCTC
The DNA here is from genome assembly GCA_015490435.1 of Thermaceae bacterium. Lineage (GTDB taxonomy): Bacteria > Deinococcota > Deinococci > Deinococcales > Marinithermaceae > WFXV01. The sequence goes on along the minus strand of WFXV01000063.1, from coordinate 26,445 downwards.
GTCGGGCTCTTCCTCCCGGGGCTCGCCCGGGGGCTGGGCCTCGTCGCCACCCTGGCAAGCGGGCTCATCGCCCTCGCGGCCCTCTTCACCCCGGGGGTGGCCTTCTACGTCGAGCGGCCCCTCTTCGAGCCCGCCGGGGTCTACTTCGCGGCCGGGCTCGACGGCGCCTCGGCGGCGCTCGCGCTCACCACCTCGCTCGCCGTCTTCCTCGCCCTGCTCGCGGTCAAGGAGGTGCCGGGGCGGATGCTCGCCCTCGGGCTCTTGATGACCGCCGGGCTCCTCGGGATCTTTGCGAGCCTGGACCTCGTGCTCTTTTACTTCTTCTACGAGGCCACCCTGATCCCGAGCCTCCTCTTGCTCGGGGTCTACGGCGGGGCGAACCGGGTGCGGGCGCTTTTGAAGTTCGCGCTCTTCACCCTGGCGGGTAGCCTGCTCATGCTCGCGGCGATTCTGGCCGCGCGCTACGCAGGCGGCGCCGAGAGCTTCCTCCTCAGGGACCTTCTCGCCGCCCGGGTGGAGGGGCCGGTGGCGGTGCTCGCCTTCCTCGCCTTTACCCTCGCCTTCATGGTGAAGACCCCGCTTTTCCCCCTGCACGTCTGGCTCCCCGACTTCCACGCGGAAAACCACCCCTCGGGCTTCGCCGACGTGATGGGCACGCTCTACAAGGTGGGGGTCTACGGGTTCTTCCGCTTCGCCATCCCGCTCTTTCCCGCGGCTTTCGCCGCGGTCCAGCCCTACCTGCTCCTCTTCGCCGCCGTCACCGCGCTGGGGGCGGCCTGGATCGCCTACGCCCAGAAGGACTACAAGCGCCTGCTCGCCTACGGCGCGCTCTCCCACATGGGGGTGGCGGCGCTCGGGCTCTTCTCCGGCACCGCGATCGGCGCCGTGGGGGCGATCTTCCTCCTGGCCGCGAGCGCGCTCTACACCGGCGGTCTCTTCCTCTTCGCCGGTTGGCTCTATGCGCGCTTTGGCACCCTCGAGCTCGCGCCCACCCACGGCCTCGCCAAGCACGCGCCGGCGCTCGCCGCCTTTGGCCTCTTCCTCTTTCTGGCGATGGTGGGGCTTCCCGGGCTCGCTGGTTTCCCGGGCGAGTTCTTGAGCGCGCTCGGGGCCTGGCAGGCGAGCCCCTTCTTTACCCTGGTGGCCTTCGCCGCGGTGATCGCCGCCGCCGCCTACGCGCTCACCGCCTACCAGCGGCTCTTCCACGGGCCGCCGGGGAAGGCGGTTGCCGACCTTTCCGGCGGGGAGTGGGTCTACGCCACCCTGGCCACGCTGGCGGTGGCCTTCCTGGGGGTTTGCCCGAAGCTACTTAGCGGCCCGATCCACGAGGCCGCACGGGCCTTCGTCGCCGCGATCGGAGGTGGAAAGTGACCGCGCTCGTCGTGCTCTTCTTGACCGGCGCGCTGGCCGCGCTCGGGGGGCTTTGGGCCTCGCCCCGGGCGGTGAAGCAGGGGGTCCGGCTCGGGCTCTTGCTCGCGCTCGGGCTGCTGCTCTTCGCCCCGAGCTCGAGCGCCTTCCTCGGCCTCTTCGTCTTGGACCCGCTCGCCCGGGCGATCGGCTTCGTCGCCGTGCTCGCGGCGCTTTTCGCTAGCCTGGTCGGTTGCCGCTACCTCGAGAAGACCGGCATCCGCGCCTTCGAGTACCACGCGCTCCTCGCCTTCTCCGCCATGGGCGCGCTGGCGATGGCGGCCACCCCCAACCTCGCGGTGATCCTGGTGGGGCTCGAGCTCCTCTCCCTGCCCCTTTATGCCCTCGCCGCCCTCCGCTACGACGAAAAGAGCGAGGAGGCCGCGCTCAAGTACTTCCTCCTGGGGGCGGTGGCGGCGGCGCTTTACTTCTACGGCCTCGTCCTCTACTTCGGCGCCACCGGGAGCTTCGCCGTGGGCGCGGTGGGCGAGGGCCCGCTCTTCGCCGCCGGCATGATCCTCTTGCTCGCGGGTCTTTTCTTCAAGGCGGCGATGATCCCCTTCGGCTGGTGGGCCCCGGACGTTTACCAGGGCGCACCCACCCCGGTCACCCTTTACATGGCCGCCGGGGTCAAAGCCGCCGCCTTCGCCGCGCTCCTTCGGGTGGTGGTCGGGGCCGGCTACGGCGGGGTCTGGGTGGCGGTGCTCGCCCCCGCAGTGCTCCTCACCGTGGTCTACGGCAACCTCGCCGCCCTCGCGCAGAGTGAAGCCAAGCGGCTCCTCGCCTACTCCTCGATCGCCCACGCCGGCTACCTCGCACTCGCCCTTTTCGGGCCCGAGCCGGCGCCGGCGCTCGGCTACTACCTCCTCGCCTACGCCCTCTCCACCGGCCTCGCCTTCGCCGTGCTCGCCCAGCTGGACGAGGGGGAGGGCGTCGCCTTTGGCGCCGTCCAGGGGCTGATCCGAAGGAGCCCGATGCTCGCCGGGATGCTGCTCATCGCGCTTCTTTCCCTTGCGGGGATGCCGCCGCTCGTGGGCTTTTGGGGCAAGTATTTGGTCTTCGTCGAGGCCGCCCGCGCGGGGCAGTACGCCCTGCTCGTGATCGCCCTCCTCACCGCCGCGGTGGCCGCCTACTACTACCTGCGCCTTGCTGCCTTCGCTTTCTTCCTGCCGCCTGAGCGGGAGGGTGTGCTCGAGGTGCGCCCCCTCGCCTCCTTCACCATGGGGCTCGTGGCCTTCTTCATCCTGGCGCTCGGGTTCTTCCCGCAGGCAGTCTACGGCTTTTTCGCCGGACCCTAGATACGGGCTTTGGGGGACGGGGGCCGGAAGCGCCGGCCCCCGTTTTTAGACCGCGACCGCTTCCTGCCAGGCCTTCGGCACGTAGACACAGCGGGTCTCGGACTCGAAGGGGTCGCCGGTCTCGGCCCAGGCGCGGGCGCGGCTGCCCCAGCAGACGTCGCCGAACTCGCAGACCCGGCACTTGCCCTTTAAGTTCGAGCGGTCGCGGAGCTTTTTGAAAAGCTCTGAGTTTTGGTAGATCTCAAGCAGCGGCTTTTCCTTGATGTTACCGGCCGAGAGCGCGAGAAAGCCCGAGGGGTAGACCTCGCCGGTGGCCGAGACGAAGACGAAGCCGTAGCCGTCGTGCATGTGGACGCCGCGCTTGTTCTGCACCAGGGCGTGGTCGATCTCCTGGCTCTTCGCCCGTTGCTGGATCACCACCCGGCGGAAGTGGGGGGCCTCGGTGGTGCGAATGTGGAGCTTGTGGGTCTTCGAAACCTGGTAGAGCCAGATCAGAACTTCCTCGTATTCCTCGGGGGAGAGCTGCTCGAGGAGCGCCCCCCGGCCCACCGGCACCAGGAAGAAGACCTCCCAAGCCGCGATCCCGAGGTCGCGGCCGAGGTCGGCGATCTTGGGGAGTTCGGGGCGGGTGGTCTTGGTGACGGTGGTGTTGATCTGGGTGGGAAGCCCGATGGATTTGGCGTAGCGGAGCGCGTCCACCGCGAGCTCGAAGGTCCCGGGCACGCCGCGAAAGGTGTCGTGGGTCTCGGGGGAGGCGCCGTCTAAGCTCACCGCCATCATGTGCACCTCGAGCTCCTTGAAGCGATCGATCACCTCGTGGGTGAGCAGCGGCGTCACCGCCGGGGTGATCCCCACCTTGATGCCAAGTTCCCGGGCTTTCTCCAAAACGTCCCAGAGGTCGTGCCGCTTCAGGGGGTCGCCGCCGGTGGGGAGGAGGATCGGCTTGGGGCGGTAGGTGGCGAGCTCCTCGAGCAGGCGCATCGCGTCCTCGGTGGAGAGCTCGCCGGGCAGAGGATCGGGCTCGGCGCTCGCCCGGCAGTGCTTGCAGGCGAGGTCGCAGGCGTGGGTCATCTCCCAGGCGACGAGGAAGGGGTACTTGTCGAAGTCGGGCCGCATGGGGGGAGTGTATCGCCCGCGCTTTTGGGGTTTCTGAGAGCGCTAGGCGAGCGCGAGGTAAAAAAGCGCGAGCACCACCGCCCAGGTGAAGCTCGCGAAGGTGCCGAGGAGGTAATACTCCACCTGCTCCCGCTCGGAGAAACGCGCGATCGCCTTGCCGGCGAAGACGAAACCCACGCCGGCGGGGTTTCCCGAAAGCAAGAGGGCGAGGATCAGGGTGCGCTCGAGGTAACCGATCCAGCGTCCGGCGGCCTCGAGGCCGGGTTTTGCTTGGGCGGCAGGCACCCGCCCCAGCACCCAGCGGACGAAGAAGTTCCCCCCGGGCACCACCAGGAGCCAAAGCAGGGCGAGTCCAAGGACCTTCATGTCCCCTCCTCGAGTCCTCGCGCCAGCGCCGAGAGTGCTTGGAGCACGGCCCGCACCCCGCGGGTGGCAAACTGCTTGTGCACCGCCTGGTAGCTTACTCCCTCTGCCCGGGCCACCGCCTTCAGGTCGCCGGTCTCCAGGTACCCGAGCACCCGCCGCCAAACCCCAGGGGACCAGCGGGAGGCGACGTGGTCGAGAAGCAAAAAGACGGCGTTCGTGGCCTGGTCCCAGCGGGCGTCGGCCGAGCGCACGGCGGCCAGGATTCGGTGCTTGCGGGCCTCTTCGAGCGCGGCCTCGGCCCGGAAAAAGGCCTCGCCGGTGAGCCGGGCGGGGCTTGGGGCGCGGCCCCGGACAAGGCCTTGGACCGCGCCCAGGCCGACCCCGAAGCGGGCCGAGAGCCCTTCGGTTTTGAGCCAGGCCTCCAGCCAAAAGAGGGCTTCGGGGAATCGGCTTGGGGTTTTGAGGAGGCCCTGGAAGGCGTCGCCCTTGCTCAGGGTGAAGGGGGCCGCCAAGGCCACCCGGTAGCGCCGGTTGGCCGCTTCGAGCGCCTTTTCGAGGCGCTTGGTGGCCTCGATCCCCCGCGCGCGGGAATGCACCAGGTCCCCGTTCAGGGCGGCGTAGCGCACGATTCAACTATAGACGGTTGATCCCGAGGGCTTCAACTGAAAAAGGTTGACCCCCGGGCGCGCGCCCGGGGGCCTTGGGTCCTGGGCGTTAGGCCTCGGCGGCTTCCCGGCGCTTCGTCTCGAAGACGAGGCCGCGCTCGCCGACCTTCACCACCACGGTGTCGCCCTCCTTGACCTCGCCGGCGAGGATCTTCTTGGAGAGCGGGGTCTCGAGCTCCCGCTGGATCACCCGCCGGAGCGGCCGGGCGCCGAAGATCGGGTCGTAGCCGCGCTCGGCGAGCCACTCCTTGGCCTCCTGGGTGAGCTCGAGCCCAATCTTCCGCTCGGCGAGCCGCTCGGCCACCCGCGCCACCAGGAGGTCCACGATCTGGACGATCTGCTCCTTGGTGAGCGGCTTGAAGACCACGATCTCGTCGAGGCGGTTCAGGAACTCGGGCCGGAAGTTCTGCTGCAGGACGTTAAAGACCCGCTCCTGGATCGCCTCGTAGGGCAGGCCCTCCTTCATCCCCTCGAGGATCAGGTGGCTGCCCAGGTTCGAGGTCATGATGATGATCGTGTTCCTGAAGTCCACGGTGCGGCCGTGGGAGTCGGTGAGCCGCCCGTCGTCGAGGATCTGCAGGAGGATGTTGAAGACGTCGGGGTGGGCTTTTTCGATCTCGTCGAAGAGGATCACCGAGTAGGGCCGGCGGCGCACCGCCTCGGTGAGCTGGCCGCCCTCCTCGTAGCCGACGTACCCGGGAGGCGCGCCGATCAGCCGCGCGACCGAGTGCTTCTCCATGTACTCGGTCATGTCGATGCGGATCATCGCCTCCTCGGTGTCGAAGAGGGTCTCGGCCAGGGCCTTGGCAAGCTCGGTCTTACCCACGCCGGTGGGCCCGAGGAACATGAAGGAGCCGATCGGGCGGTTCGGGTCCTTGAGGCCGGCGCGGGCGCGGCGGATGGCGTCGGCCACCGCCTGGATCGCCTCGTCCTGGCCGACCACCCGCTTGTGGAGCTCCTCCTCGAGGCGGAGGAGCTTTTCCCGCTCGCCCTCGAGCAGCTTCGCCACCGGGATCCCGGTCCAGCGGGAGACGATCTCGGCGATGTCCTCGGCGGTGACCTCGAGCCGCACGTACTTGGCGTTTTTCAGCTTCTCGGAAAGCTCCTCGACCTTCTTCTCGAGCTCAGGCAGCTTCCCGTAGCGAAGCTCGGCGGCCCGGTTCAGGTCGTAGTTGCGCTCGGCCAGCTCGATCTCGCGGCGGACCTCGTCGAGCTCCTGCTGCGCCTGGCGGAGTTCTTTCAGGATCTCCACCTCGGCGAGCCACTCCGCCTTCATCTCCTCGATCTTCTTGGTGAGCGCCTCGATCTCTTTCTCGATCGCCTCGAGGCGGGCCTTGGAGTCGGGGTCGGTCTCCTTCTTCAGGGCCTCGCGCTCGATCTCGAGCTGGAGCTTCTTGCGCTCGAGCTGGTCGATCTCCTCCGGCTGGCTCTCGAGCTGCATCCGGAGCCGCGCCGCCGCCTCGTCGATCAGGTCGATCGCCTTGTCGGGAAGCCGCCGGTCGGTGATGTACCGGTGGGAGAGGGTCGCCGCCGCGATGATCGCGGGGTCGGAGATGCGCACGCCGTGGTGGACCTCGTACTTCTCCTTGATCCCGCGGAGGATGGTGATCGTGTCCTCGACGCTGGGCTCCTCCACCAAGACCGGCTGGAAGCGGCGCTCGAGCGCCGGATCCTTCTCGATCTCCCGGTACTCGTCGAGGGTGGTGGCGCCGATCAGGCGGAGCTCGCCCCGGGCCAGGGCGGGCTTCAGCATGTTGCCGGCGTCCACCGCGCCCTCGGCCTTGCCGGCGCCGACGATGGTGTGGAGCTCGTCGATGAAGAGAATGATCCGGCCCTCGCTGGCGACGACCTCCTGGATCACCGCCTTGAGCCGCTCCTCGAACTCGCCGCGGTACTTGGCGCCGGCGAGCAGCGAGCCCATCTGCAGCGCGATGATGCGCTTGTCTTTCAGTCCCTCGGGCACGTCGCCCTTGACGATCCGCTGGGCCAGGCCCTCGACGATCGCGGTCTTGCCCACGCCGGGCTCGCCGATCAGGACCGGGTTGTTCTTGGTCCGGCGCAGGAGGATCTGGATCGTCCGCCGGATCTCCTCGTCCCGGCCGATCACCGGGTCGAGCTTGCCCTCCTCGGCGAGCTTGGTCAGGTCAATGCCGTACTGCTCGAGGGCCTCGAAGGTGGCTTCCGCGTGTTCGGTCTGCACGGTTTTCCCTCCTCGTACTTCCTGGATGATCTTCTTGAGGGCCTCCGGGCTCGGCACCCCGGGAAAGCCCACCTCGGCGATGGCGAGAAGGAGGATGTCCACCGCCACGAACTTGTCGCCCCACTCGGCGGCGAGCTTCTCCGCCCGCTCGATCGCCTGGTGGAGCCGGGCCGAGAGGTGGGTTCCGCCCTCAACCCCTTCCACCCGGGGCTTCTTGCCGAGCTCGCGGCTGGCCTCCCGGCTGATCGCCTCGGGGTCGCCTACAGCGGCGACGATCAGCTTCGCGGGCAGGCCGCCGGGATCCCTGAGCATGGCCAGGAGCAGGTGCGGGATGTCGATCTCCTGGTGCTTCATCTCCCGCGCCAGCACCTGGGCCTGGGCCAGAGCCTGCCGGGCGGCTTCGGTCCACTTCTCGAGATTCATGCCTTCCCCTCCTCTAGAGCTTTATCATAAAGGTTGATACTACCCGTGTCAATCTGGTGCGGGGGTAAGCTTTGGCCATGGAAGCCCGCACCCTCGAGCTCGTCTTTCCCTCCCACGCAAACCCCATGGGCAACGCCTTCGGCGGCTTCGTCGTCGGGCTCATGGACAAGGTCGGCTCCTACGCCGCCGTGCGCCGGGCAAAGAAGCCGGTGGTGACGGTGGCCATCGGCCGGGTGGAGTTCCACGTGCCCATCAAGGTGGGAGACCTCCTCGAGGTCGTCGCCCGGGTCGAGCGGGTCGGGCGCACCTCGATCACTGTGCGGGTCGAGGTCTACAAGGAGCGCTTCATCGGCGCCAAGGACCGCACCCTCGCCACCCACGGTGAGCTCGTCTACGTGGCGGTGGACGAGGAGGGGAGACCGGTGCCCGTGGATTCATGAGGCTGGTCCTCGTCGGTCCCACCGATACCGGCAAGACCACCCTCGCCTGGGCGATCGCCCGCCGGGCGGCGGCCAAGTTCGGCCGCGCCTACCTCCTCGACCTCGACGTCGGCCAGGGGAGCCTTCCCGGCACCGTGGCCCGCTTCCGCCTCGAGGGGGAAGAGGTCTTCGAGGAGGAGCGGCTCCTTGTCGGGCGGGTGAGCCCGGTGGGGGCGGAAGGCTGGCTGCTCGCGGCCAGCGCCCGCTTGGCGCGCGGGGCAAGAGGCCCCCTCGTCGCCGACACCGACGGCTTCGCCCGGGGGCCGCGGGCGGAGCGGCTCCGCTACCAGCAGCTCGAGGCCCTGGGCGCGGCCGAGGTCGGCGCTTTCGACGACGCCCTCTTTCGCGCCCTCGCCTGGAGGGCCGACCTCCGCGTCCGGCGCCTTCCGGTGGCCCCCGGGGTGCGGGAAAAGCCCCCCGCCCTCCGGGTTGCCCGTCGCGCCCGCCGGCTCCTCGCCCACTTCGAAAAGGCCCGGCTCCGCCGGCTCCCCCGCCCGCCGGCGGACCCCCGCTACCTCTTCGCCCTCCTCGCGGGGGACGGGCGCTTTTTGGGCTACGCGCTGCTCGTCGCCGAGCAGGGCAGGGAAGGGCTTTACTGGACCCCCGTGCGCGGCCCGGTGGCCCGGGTGGTGCCCACCTGGGTGCGGGTCCCCAGCGTGGTTGCCCGTTCTTTTTAAGAAAACCTGAGTCCGCCGAGCCCTTGCGTACCGGCCCCGAATAGGGATATATGTCCCTATAGCGTTTTGCCTTATAGGAGGCCCTATGAACGGCGGACGAATACTGGTTGCAATCGGCGCGCTCTTCGCGGTCGCCCTCGCCCACAACGTGGCCATCGTCACCGACGCCCCCCAGAACCGGGAGGTGGCGAACCTCCTCGGCTGGGTGCTGGTCTTCTCGGTGGTGATCTTCGCCGGGGTGGCGGGGGCGCTGCTCTATACCATCGTGCGCTACCGGCGCCGCCCTGGGGACGACGCGCTCCCGCCCCAGTTCCGGGAGAACGCCCGGGTGGAGATCAGCCTGACCCTGATCCCCCTGGTTATCGTCCTCGTGCTCTTCGTGCTCACCGCCCAGGCGCTGGTCAAGATCAACCGGCCGATCGCCGGCGCCCACGGGGTCGAGGTCACCGCCCGGCAGTTTTGGTGGGACTTCCGGCTCCCCGAGGAGGGGGTGCGGCTTTCCAACGAGCTGGTGATTCCGGTGGGGCGGCCGGTGGAGGCGAAGCTCACCTCCGCCGACGTGATCCACTCCTTCTGGGTGCCCTCGCTCGCGGGAAAGACCGACGCCATCCCGGGCCAGACCACCTACAACCGCTTCATGGCCACCAAGCCGGGGAACTACTACGGCTACTGCGCCGAGCTGTGCGGGCCCTCCCACGCCAACATGCGCTTTCGGGTGATCGCGCTCGAGCCCGACCAGTACGCCCGCTTCGTCGAGGCGCTAAAAGCCTACCGCGCTCCCGAGCCCAAGACCGAGCGGGCCCGCCGCGGCCAACAGCTCTTCATGACCCGCTGCGCCGCCTGCCACACGGTGAAGGGGACCCCGGCGGCGGGGGTGCTCGGGCCCGATCTCTCGATCCTCGGCAACCGCCTCACCCTGGCGAGTGGGGTGGTGGAGAACACCCGCGAGAACCTGATCGCCTGGATCAAGGACCCCACCCAGATCAAGCCCGCGGCCCAGATGCCCGCCTTCCCTGACCTAACGGACGCGGACCTCGAGGCCCTCGCCGACTACCTGGAAAGCTTAAGGCTCGAGGGCTTCGACTTTTCCGCCCTGCCCCGTTTCTAGGAGGAAGCCATGGCAAGTATGACCCCCGCCCTTCGTAAGCCCTGGACCGCCGTCCTTTGGGAGTGGCTCACCACCGTCGACCACAAGAAGATCGGGATCCTCTACACGGTCACCGCCTTCCTCGCCTTCGGCATCTCGGGCATCATCGCCTGGCTTTTCCGTCTCCAGCTCGCCCACCCTGAGTCCAACCTCTTCACCGGCGAGGTCTTCAACCAGATGATCACCGTCCACGGGGCGATGATGCTCTTTTTCTTCATCATCCAAGCCGGGCTCACCGGGTTCGGCAACTACGTGGTGCCGCTCATGCTCGGAGCCCGGGACGTCGCCCTGCCCCGGATCAACGCCTTCTCCTACTGGACCTTCCTCTTCTCGATCCTCCTGGTGCTTTCGGGCATCTTCTTCGGCGATCTTCCCCAGGCGGGCTGGACGTTTTACTACCCGGTCTCGACCAGCTTGGGCTCGGCCTTCTACTTCACCGCGATCCTGCTCCTCGGCATCTCCTCGCTGCTCGGCAACGCCAACTTCGTCGCCACCATCTACAACCTCCGGGCCCGGGGGATGACGCTCTGGCAGATGCCGATCTACGTCTGGTCGGTGCTCGCGGCGAGCATCTTGAACCTGGTCTCGCTCGCCGGGCTCACCGCCGCCACCCTGGTCACCCTGCTCGACGTCAAGCTCGGGCTCAGCCTCTTCAACCCGGCGATCGGTGGGGATCCGGTGCTCTTCCAGCAGTTCTTCTGGTTCTACTCCCACCCGACGGTCTACGTGATGCTGCTCCCCTACCTCGGGATCCTCGTCGAGGTGGCCTCCACCTTCGCCAAGAAGCCGGTTTTCGGCTACCGGGCGATGGTCTTCGCCCAGATGGCGATCGTGCTGCTCGGCCTTTTGGTCTGGGCCCACCACATGTTCACCGTCGGCGAGTCGGTGATCTTCCAGCTCGCCTTCGCCTTCTTCACCGCGCTGATCGCGGTGCCCACCGGGGTCAAGCTCTTCAACATCCTGGGGACGCTCTGGGGCGGCAAGCTCGAGATGAAGGCCCCGCTTCTTTGGGTGCTTGGCTTCATCTTCAACTTTCTGATCGGCGGCATCACCGGGGTCATGCTCTCGATGGTGCCGCTTGATTACCAGTTCCACGACTCCTACTTCGTGGTCGCCCACTTCCACAACGTGCTCATGGCCGGCTCAGGATTTGCCGCCTTCGCCGGGCTTTACTACTGGTTCCCCAAGTTCTTCGGCCGGATGTACGACGAACGGCTCGGGCGGCTGCACTTTTGGTTCTTCCTCTTCGGCTACCTCTTCACCTTCCTGCCCCAGTACGCCCTCGGCTTTTTGGGCATGCCCCGGCGCTACTACACCTACCCCACCGAGGTCGCAGGCCTCCTCCCCCTGAACCAGGTGGCCACCTTCGGGGCGACGCTCTTCATGATCGGCGGGCTGATCTGGCTTTGGAACATGATCAAGTCGCTGCGCTCGGGCGAGCGGGCCCCGGCAAACCCCTGGGGCGGGTGGACGCTCGAGTGGCTGGTGCCGAGCCCGCCGCCCGAGCACAACTTCGACGTCAAGCTCCCGGAGAAGTTCGAGAGCGAGCGGCCGCTTTACGACTGGGAGAAAAAGGGCGTGCGCCTCGAGCCCGAGGACCCCACCCACGTCCACCTGCCCCGGCCCTCGCTCTGGCCGCTTTTCACCTCGGTCGCGCTCTTCCTCCTCTTCTTCGGCCTCGCCGCCTACCCCTGGCCGAACGCGGTGATGCTTTTGGGGGCGCTCCTGACCGTGGCCGGCCTCTTGGGCTGGGCGCTCGAGCACGAGTACGCCGACCCCGAGACCGACCACCCCACCCGTTCGGGCAAGTCCAACGCCTTCATGGGCACGGTTTGGTTCCTCTCCTCCGAAGTGGGGCTTTTCGCGATCCTGCTCGCGGCCTACATCTACCTGCGCCTTTCCGGGGCGGCGACCCCGCCGGCGGAGCGCCCCGAGCTCTGGCTCGCGCTCGTGAACACCTTCTTCCTGGTCTCTTCCTCCTTCCTCGTCCACTACGCCGCCCACGACCTAAAGCGCGGGAACCGCTCGAGCTTCCTCCTTGGTCTTCTGGTCGCGATCGTCTTCGGGGTGATCTTCCTCGCGATCCAGACCTACGAGTTCCTGGTCGCCGCCGGCCACATGGACTGGCGGGAGGAGCTTTGGGCCGCGGCCTTCTTCATCGTGGTGGGGCTCCACGGCCTGCACGTCCTGATCGGGGCGACTGGCCTCTTGCTCGCCTACCTCCAGGGGGTGTTCGGCAAGATCCTGCCCCAAAGGCCCGGGACCCTGGAGTCCGCGAGCCTCTACTGGCACCTGGTGGACGGGGTCTGGTTGGTGATCGTGGCGCTCTTTTACCTGTGGTGAGGGCGGGGCGGGCCTTGTCGGCCCGCCCCGAGGCTTTCATCATAGGGTTATGAGGGACCGCCTAAAGGAGGCGTTTGGCGATCGGGTAAGCTTTTCCCCCTCGGTGCTCGAGGCCCACGGCCGCGACGAGGGCTACCCCGAGGTCCGGCCGGTGGACGCGGTGGTCTTCGCCGAAAGCGCCGAGGACGTAAAGCGGCTTCTCGCCCTGGCGAACGAGCTCGACTTCGCGGTCATCCCCTTCGGAGCCGGCACCAGCATCGAGGGCCACCTGATCCCGGTGAAAAAGCCCACGGTAAGCCTTGACCTCTCCCGCATGAACCAGATCCTCGAGGTCCGCCCCGAGGACTTCCTGGCGGTGGTCGAGCCCGGGGTCACCCGCGAGGAGCTGAACCGCCGCCTCCGCCCCCACGGGCTTTTCTTCCCGGTGGACCCGGGGGCGAACGCGACCTTGGGCGGTATGGCCGCCACCAACGCCTCCGGCACCACCACCGTCCGCTACGGCGGAATGCGGGCGAACGTGCTCGCGCTGGAGGCGGTAATGGCGGATGGCGAGCGCGTTCGTTTCGGCCGCCCGGTGCGCAAGACCAGCGCCGGCTACGACCTGAAAGACCTCCTGATCGGCTCCGAGGGCACGCTTGGGGTGATCACGAGGCTCTACCTCAAGCTCCACCCCCTCCCCGCCTACGTCCACGCCCTTCGGGTCTTCTTCCCCACGATCGAGGACGCCGCCGGCGCGGCCTACGCCCTGATGGGGGCGGGGCTTCCGGTGGCCCGGCTCGAGCTCGTGGACGACCAGGCGCTGCGGGCGGTGAACCAGTACCTGAAAAAGGACTATCCCGAGCGCCCGGCGCTTTTCATCGAGTTCCACTCCTCCACCGAGGCGGCGCTCACCGCCGAGCGGGAGGTCGCCGAGGAGCTGATCAAGGACTTCGGCCCCCTCGAGCTCGCGGCGGCGGCCACACCGGAGGAGCAAAAATCCCAGTGGGAGGCCCGCCACCAGGCCTACTGGGCGCTCGTTCACCGCTTCCCGAACCGCAAGTACGCGATCACCGACACCGCGGTGCCGCTTTCCCGCTTCCCCGAGCTCATCGCCTACGCCAAGGAGCAGATGGAGGCGCTCGGGCTCGAGGGCTCGATCCTCGGCCACGTGGGCGACGGCAACTTCCACACCATCGTCGCCGTGCGCGAGGAGGACTACCCCAGGGCCGAGACCTACGTCGAGCGGCTGGTGGAGCGGGCCTTGGAGCTTGAGGGCACGATCTCCGGCGAGCACGGGGTGGGGCTTAGAAAGAAGAAGTACATGGAAAAGGAACACGGCCCCGCCCTTTCCTGGATGCGAAAGCTCAAAGCGGCCTTCGACCCCCGGGGCATTTTGAACCCTGGCAAGGTGCTGCCCTAATCTTCATCACCCGAGGGCCGGCTAGGCTGGGAGCGTGCGAACGGACTACGCCCGCGTCTTCGAACTCAAAGGGCCCCTCGCCTGGGCGGTGCTCGCGGTGGCGCTACTGCTCGGGCTCGTGCTCGCGGTCTGGATCCTCGCGAGCGCGCTCGTGCTCGCGCTGCTCTTGCCCCTTTTCGCCTACGGCTACGCCTTTTACCTGAGGCTGCGCCAGCGCCGCTGGCGCAGGCTGCCGCCGGGCGGATACCGCCCCTAGCGCAAGGCGAGAAAGGCGCCGGGGGGAACCGCCCCGGCGTATACTTTTTCGCGAGAGGAGCCATGGAGAAGTACAACCCCCACGCCATCGAGCCCAAGTGGCAGCGCTACTGGAACGAAATCGGCCTGATGAAGGCGAAGGAGGAGGGGAAGAAGTTCTACGTCCTCGAGATGTTCCCCTACCCCTCCGGCGACCTCCACATGGGCCACCTCAAGAACTACACCATGGGCGACGCCCTGGCCCGCTTCCTCAAGATGCAAGGGTATGAGGTGCTCCACCCCATGGGCTGGGACGCCTTCGGCCTGCCGGCGGAAAACGCCGCGCTCAAGTTCGGCCTCCATCCCCGCGAGTGGACCTACAAGAACATCGAGCGGGCCAAGGAGTCCCTGAACCTGATGGGGATCCTCTACGACTGGGACCGCGAGGTCACCACCTGCGAGCCCGAGTACTACAAGTGGAACCAGTGGTTCTTCATCAAGATGTTCGAGCGCGGCCTCGCTTACCGCGCCGAGGCTGAGGTCAACTGGTGCCCCAAGTGCCAGACAGTGCTCGCCAACGAGCAGGTGATCGACGGCCGCTGCTGGCGGCACGAGGACACCCTGGTCGAGAAGAAAAAGCTCGAGCAGTGGTTCTTTAAGATCACCGCCTACGCCGACCGGCTCCTCAAAGACCTCGACAAGCTCGAGCGCTGGCCCGAGAAGGTCAAGGCGATGCAGCGGGCCTGGATCGGGAAGAGCGAGGGCGCCGAGATCGAGTTCCCGATCGAGGGCCACCCGGGGGAGACCTTAAAGGTCTTCACCACCCGCCCCGACACCCTCTTCGGCGCCACCTTCATGGTGATCGCTCCCGAGCACCCGCTCGCGCTCCACCTCGCCACCCCGGAGCGCCTTCCCGAGGTCCAGGCCTACATCGAGGCCGCCAAGCAAAAGACCGAGGTCGAGCGCCAGGCCGAGGGCCGGGAGAAGACCGGCGTCTTCACCGGGGCCTACGCGATCAACCCTGCCACCGGGGAAAAGATTCCCATCTACGTCGCCGACTACGTGCTGATGGGCTACGGCACCGGCGCCATCATGGCGGTGCCCGCCCACGACCAGCGCGACTTCGAGTTCGCGAAGAAGTACGGCCTCGAAATCCGCCCGGTCATCAAGCCGAAAGAGGGCGAGCTCCCTGAGCCCTTAGAGGAAGCCTTCGAAGAGCCCGGGGTGATGGTGAACTCGGGGCCCTTCGACGGCACCCCGAGCGAGGAGGGCAAGGCCAAGGTCACCGCTTGGCTCGAGGAAAAGGGCATCGGCAAGAAAGCGGTGAACTACCGCCTCCGCGACTGGCTCATCAGCCGCCAGCGCTACTGGGGCACCCCGATCCCCATGGTCCACTGCGAGCACTGCGGCGTGGTCCCGGTGCCCCTCGAAGAGCTCCCGGTCAAGCTCCCCGAGATCAAGGACGTCGAGGAGATCCGCCCCAAGGGGAAAAGCCCCCTCGAGGCCCACCCCGAGTTCATCAACACCACCTGCCCCAAATGCGGCCGCCCCGCCCGGCGCGACCCCGACACCATGGACACCTTCGTCGACTCCTCCTGGTACTACCTCCGCTACACCGACCCGAAAAACGACCAGATGCCCTTCGCCCGAGAGAAGGCGGACTTTTGGATGCCTGTGGACCAGTACATCGGCGGCATCGAGCACGCCGTGCTCCACCTGCTCTACTCGCGCTTTTTCACCAAGGTCCTCCACGACATGGGCCTCGTGGCGGTGGACGAGCCCTTCGAGGGGCTCTTCACTCAAGGCATGGTGCTCGGCTGGACCGACTTCGGCCCGGTCGAGGTCGAGGGCGAGCGCGTCCGGCTGCCCGAAGAGACCCGGATTCGGCTTGAGCTTGAGAGAAACGAGCTCACACTGGACGAGCTCAAGAAGATGGGCGCCGAGCTCAGAAAGGGCGAAGACGGCCGGATGCACCTTTGGAAGCCGGCCGTCATGTCGAAGTCCCTCGGCAACGGCGTCATGGTCGGCCCCTTCGTCCGCGAACAGGGCGCCGACATCGCCCGCATCACCATCCTCTTCGCCGCCCCGCCCGAGGCCGACATGGTCTGGACCGAGGAAGGGGTGGCGGGCGCCTGGCGGTTTTTGAACCGGGTCTGGCGCCGCTTCGAGGAGGACAAGGCGGAGCTCGAAAAGACCCCCGAGGCCTTCGACCCCGACGCGCTCTCCGGCGAGGAGAAGGCGCTTTGGCGGGCCTTAAACCGCGCCATCAAGAAGGTCACCGAGGACACCAAGGGCTTCCGCTTCAACACCGCGATCGCCGCCTTGATGGAGCTATTGAACGCGCTTTACGACTACCGCAAGAAGGCTCCGGTCTCCCCGGTCTACAAGCGCGCCCTCAAGGACTACCTCCGCCTGCTCGCGCCCTTTGCCCCCCACATCGCCGAGGAGCTCTGGCACCGCTTCGAGGAAAACTCGGTCTTTTTGGCCGGCTGGCCTAAGCTCGACGAGGAGGCGCTCAAGGAGGAAGAGGTCGAGATCGTCGTCCAGGTGAACGGCAAGGTCCGCGGCCGCATCACCGTCCCCGCCGACGCTCCCGAGGACGAGATCAAGCGCCTGGCCAAGGAACACCCGAACGTCCGCCGTTTCCTCGACGGCAAGGCGGTGGTCAAGGAAATCTACGTGCCGAAAAAGCTCTTGAACCTGGTGGTGCGATAGGGTCGATCAGCGGGCGAGGTGGCGCTCTTTGCCGCCCCGCCTTTCTCGTTTCAGCCCCGCCTGAAGCCCAGCACCATTCCGGCGGCGAAGCCCGAGGCGAAGGGGAGGTTGTAGGTCAGGACCTCGAGGAGCTTTTGCCAGAAGCTCTTCAGGGTTTCCTGCTGGAAGAGGGGCTCGACGTCCTGCTGGATGCGGGTCCAGTTAACCTCGAGGTAGCCGGCGTAGGCGAGGAGCTGCACGCTGATGAAGAGGAAGCCGAGGACCAGGGCGAGGAGCTTCCCGATCTTCTTCAGCGTGTAGCCGCTGATCCAGCCGGCGACGCCACCGAAGCCGAGCTGGGCGAGGACGGGACCAAAGGCCTCCATGCCCTTTCATCTTAGCCGCCGGTCGGTGAGAAAAAGGGCCGGGCGAGAGCCCGGCCCTTTTGGGGTGGTGGGCGGTACTGGACTTGAACCAGTGACCTCCCGCGTGTGAGGCGGGCGCTCTGGCCAGCTGAGCTAACCGCCCAAGCAAGCTTGAATCTAACACCGGCTCGGGCGCTTGTCAAGTTTTGCGATCCCCATGGGGTAAAGTGGGGTCATGCGGGTACGGGTGGAAGCGCGGGAGGTCCATTGGCGTTGGTACGGCAAGCTCATCCTCGAAGATGGCCGGACCCTGCTCCTCCCCGGGGACGTCGCCAAGTGGGTGCGGGTGGGGGAGGAGCTCCGCCTGGTGACCCGCAGCCGGGCCCGGGTGCTTGATTGGGACGACTACCGGCTCGGGCGCACGGACGGCACGTTGCTCTGGCCACCCTTTTCCGAGGAGGTGGAGCACCCCCGCCAGGGGTTTTCCGGCCGGGCGCTCTACCGCTACCACCTGCGGGCGCGGGAGGCGCGGTTTGAGTCGGACTTCGAGGCGGTGGCCGAGCTCGAGCAGTACCACTACGCCTCCGACCACGAGACGGTGGCGCTTTGGCGCTGCCCGGACGGAGAGGTCCAAGCGGCGAACACCCGCCCGCCCTGCAAGAGCGGGGAGGCCCGGCTGCTCGAGATCCGGGGCTCGACCCCGGCGAGCCGGTTCCTCATCCTCGAGCTCACCGAGCGCCTCCCTTTCGAGCCCCGCATCGTCGGCTACATCCGCCTGGACCCGCCGATCCCCAAGATGCACCGCCGGCTCCCAAACGGCGAGGTGGTGCGCGACATCCGCGAGCGCGTCTTCCCCAAAGACTGGCTCCACCCTACCTTCGACCTGAAAGAGGCGCTCCAGGACGCGCAGAACGAGGGCGAGCTAGGGGAGGCCGACTGGCAAGAGCTCACCGAGCGCGTCCTCGACCGGGTGGAGACCGCCGCCTTCCGCATCGCCCGGGTGGTGGTCCACCCCGACTACCGCTCGGACGGGCTCGGCGCCCTCCTGGTGCGGCTTGCCCTCCGCTGGGCGGCCGAACGGCGGGTGCCCGAGATGCGGCGGGAGAAGCACCTCGGCTGCACCATCGCCCAGATGGCCCGCTTCCACCCCTTCTTCGAGAAGGCCGGCTTCCGCTACCTCTGGGACACCGCCTCGGGGCGGCCGGTGCTCGCCTACCCCTTGAGCGAGGAGGCGAGGCGCCACCTCGAGCGTTTCTTCGCGGAAGACCCGGTGGCGCGGGAACACCAAGGGCGGCTCTACCGGCCCCGCTACGGGCAGGTGGCGCCCCTTTCCGCTCCCATCCGGCTCCAAAGGGTGGTCAAGGCCTACCGGAGCACCCTCGACCTCGAGGGGCTCCCAGAGGACGTGCGCGAGGTGCTCCTTGCCTTCGGGGTCCGGCGGCGGCGGATCGAGCGGGTGGTGCTAAGGGAGGCAAGCGCCGAGTTCCCCCCGGGCTCGGTGAGCGTGCTCTGGGGCGCGAGCGGGGCGGGGAAGACGACGCTCCTCCGGCTCCTCCTTGGCGAGCCCCCGGACGCCGGCGAGGTGGCCCGGCCCGAGGGGCGCGTCGCCGCCTACCTCCCGGGCGAGGTCGAGCCCGAGCTCGGGGAGCGGGCGGTGCTTGAGGCTGTCTACGAAAAGCTCGGCGACGTCACCGCCGCCATCGAGGTCTTAAACCGGGTCGGCCTTTCCGACGCGGTGCTCTGGCGGGCGCGGCCGAAGGAGCTTTCCACCGGGCAGAAAGAGCGCTTCCGGCTCGCGCTCCTCCTCGCCGAGCGACCCGCGCTCCTCCTCGTGGACGAGCTCGCCGCCCACCTGGACCTCGCCACCGCCCGGCGGGTGGCCCGCGGGCTCAGCAAGTTCGTGCGCGAGGCGGGGATCACCCTGGTGGCCGCCACCCACCGGCCGGAGGTGCTCGAGGCCCTCGAGCCCGACCAGGTGGTCTACGTCGGCTACGGCTCGGTTTGGGCGGAGACTAAAAATTCAGCTCACTAAGGTCCACCCACATCATTTGCCCTTTTTTAGGGGGAACAGGGACAGGTTTCTCGTAGCGAATTGGGTTTTTCAGCACCCAGGCCCAAAGCGGCTTGCCCTGGGCGTAGGGGATTAGAAACTCGGCGCCGGCGTGGTGGCGGTCCCGGTAGGCGAGGAGCTCCTCCGCCGAGAAGGGCCCCTCCACTCCCACGATCTCCACCTCGCCGATGAGCTTGCCCCCGGTGATGATTCCGATCGGGCCGCGGATGCGGGTCGGGTGCTTGCGGATCTCCCAGGTCTTCTTGCCGTCCACGATGAGGGAGGCGTAGGGCTCCCGCACGATCAGGCCGCGCCTCGGCTTTTTCACCCCTTTATTATGGCCCTAGCTGTGCGGAGGTTGCTTTTCGTCCTCGCGCTCTTTTCCGCCCTGGGGTTCGCGCTAACTCCCGCGGACCGCGCCCGGGCGGCGGTCGAGGCCTGGCTCTCGGGGGCGTACCGGACCAACCCGCTGGAGGCGGTGAGCCGGGACCCGAAGGAGGCCTTGGCGCTTCTTGAGCGGGCGATCCGGTTTCCGCCCCCGCCTCCTGGGCTCGAGGTCAACCTCACTTCCCCCCGGGTCGAGGCCCGGGGGCCGGTGGTCGTGGTCCGCTACCCCGCGGCGCTCGGCGAGCGGACCGGCGAGGTCGTCGTCGAGCTCCACGGCGACGAGGTCTGGGGCGTGCGCTGGCAGCCCGAGGGTGTGCTCTTGCCGCCCTGGGTGGTGGCCCCTTACAGCGGGCCGGTCTTCCTCGGGGTGGGGCTCGGGCTCGTGCTCGCGCTCTTTCGGGGCGGGCTCCAGCGCACCTGGCGCGCCGCCCTGGAGGCGATCCGGGCCCGGGGCCGGCTCTTTTTCTGGACCCAGGTCGGGCTCTACGCCGCGTTCGCCCTGGGTGCCGCCGGGGCCTACGCCGACCCCGAGCTCGCCCGGCTGGTGCAGCGGGTGGTCGGCGCCGGGATCGGCCAGATCGGGATCGAGGCTGCCCTTCGCCACGGTCCTCTGGGGCTTGCGGCGGCGATCTTTTACTGGAACTTTACCCGGGGACTCCTGCTCACCACCGCGCTGCCCGCGCTCCTTTTCGGGGTGCCGGCCTTGGTCTTCAACCTGCTTCGCTACTACCTGCTCGGCTTCGCCCTCTCGCCGCCGGTGGTGCCGGTGGATCGGTTCCTCTTGCATCTGCCGGTGATTGTGCTCGAGCTCGGCGCCTACAACACCGCCGTCTTCGGTGGGCTCGCGCTGCTCGGCGAGGTGCTCGCGGGGCGCGGCTACCGCCAGGGGCTTCGGGTCCTTGGGCTTTCCCTGGTGCCCGCCACCGTGCTGCTCTTCTTCGCCGCCCTCTACGAGGCTTTCGAGGTCATGCCGTGAAGGTGGCGGTGATCGGAGCGGGGGCCTGGGGCACCGCGATGGCGGTGGTGCTCGGGGCCAAGGGGATCCCGGTCGCCCTGCTCGCGAGAAAAAAGGCCCACGCCGACGAGCTCGCCCGCCTCCGGGAAAACCGCCGCTACCTTCCGGGCGTCTTCCTGCCCCCCTACGTCCGGCCTACCGCCGACCCCGAGGTCGCCTTTTTGGACGCCGCGTTCGCGGTGGTGGCGCTTCCGAGCCGGGCGCTGCCCGAGGCGCTTTCGGGCCTGCCGCCGGCGCCCTTTTACGTCTCCGCCACCAAGGGGCTTTGGTTCGAAAAGGGCGGGCTCCGCCGGCCGAGCGAGGTGATCGCCGAGGCCACCGGGAACCCCCGGGTGGCGGCGCTCTCGGGCCCCAACCACGCCGAGGAGGTGGGCCGACTTTTGCCCGCCGCGGCGGTGGTGGCGAGCCGCGATCCGGCGCTTTCCAAAAGGGTACAGGAGGTCTTCAGTAGCCCGGTCTTCCGGGTCTACACCCGGAGCGACCTCCTCGGGGTCGAGCTCGCCGGGGCGCTCAAGAACGTCGTCGCCCTCGCTGCCGGGATGGTGGACGGGCTTGCCCTCGGGGACAACGCCAAGGCGGCGCTTTTGACCCGCGGCCTCGCCGAGATCGTGCGCTTTGGCGAGGCCCAGGGGGCGCGGCGGGAGACCTTCTATGGCCTCGCTGGCCTCGGCGACCTGGTGGCCACCGCCACCAGCCGGCACTCGCGAAACCGCTGGGCGGGGGAGCGGATCGTGCGCGGCGAGTCGCTCGAGGGGCGCACGGTCGAGGGGCTCCCCACGACCCAGGCGGTCCACGCCTGGGCAAAGGCGGAGGGGGTGGACCTCCCCATCGTGCGGGCGGTCTACCGCATCGCCTTCAAGGGGGCCGACCCTGCCCACGTGCTCACCGAGCTGATGCGCCGGGAGCCGAAGGAAGAATAGTTTTTGGCAAGAAAGTGCTAAAATTGGCAACGTGAAGGCGACCATGGACCGCTTCGGCCGGGTTGTCATTCCGAAGCAGGTGAGGAAGCGGCTCGGCCTGAAGGCGGGCGACGAGTTTTCCCTCGTCGTCGAGGAGGGGAAGATTTCCTTGATCCCGGTAGAGGGTAAGGTTCCCCTCCGTAAGGAAGGCGATTTGCTGGTTGTAGCCAGCACTCTGGTAGGGAAACCCGAGGATCTGATTGGAGAAGTACGCGAGGAGAGGATGCGCGCCATTGCCGGAGAGGATCTTCTTTGATACTTCGGTGCTGGTTGCGGCGATGATCGCGAGCCATCCCGCCCATGAGCCGAGCGCGGCTTGGTTGTTGCGGGCCCGGGCCGGGGAGCTCATCGGCGGGGTTTCCACGCATTCCTTGGCAGAGCTCTATGCGGTTTTGACGCGTTATCCGGTGAGACCCAGAATCCATCCGGAACTGGCCACCCGTTTAATTCATGGCAATCTCAGAAACCTTCAAAAGGTCGCGCTTTCGACGGAGGATTATGGGCGAGTTATGGATTGCGTAAGCGAAAGGAATCTAAGCGGCGGCGCGATCTACGATGCCTTGATCGCGCACGCCGCGTTGGTTTTCAAGGCGGAAAAGCTATTGACCCTGAACCCGAAACACTTCGTCCGCCTGGGCGGGTCGGTTGCGAAAATCGTGGTTGTTCCCGCCTAGGGCGAGTTCGACCCCTGGCACGGGCGTCATCGGCTGTCTGAGTCAAGCGCGCATCGGGTCGCGCTAGGGCTCCTTCTCGGGGTCCGGCGGGAAGTCGCCCCGGGCGTGCTCGACGTAGAGCACGGCGTCGATGTACTCGTGCTTCATCTCCTGGTAGAGCTCGGGGGTGACGTGGGGGCGGACCTCCTCGAGGAGCTCCTTGGCCTGGTCGAGGATGCTCTCGGCCTCGTCAAAGTCGCGGTCCTTGGCGGCCTTTTCCTTGGCGTGCATCAGCATGGTGCGAAAGAGGGTGAGCTTTTCGAAGGGGTCGGTCTGGCTCATCGGTACACCTCCGAAAGGAGGCCTAGTAGGCCGGTGTTGAAGGCGGCGGGGGCCTCGAGGTTCGCCATGTGGCCGGCCCTCGGGATGGTGAGCATCCGGCCATTGGGGAGCTTTTCGAGCATCCTGAGCCCCTCTTCCGGCGGGGTCAGGGCATCCTCCTCGCCGTAGACGAGGAGGACGGGGAAATTCATTTGGGGGAGCAGGTCGAAGGAGTCGGGCCGGTCGCGCATTGCGAGGAGGGCGTTCGCCACCCCCTCGGGGTCGGCCTCGAGGATCATCGCCTCCACCTCGCGGACAAGCTCGGGGCGCGCTTTTCGGGTGGACTCGCTGAGGACGGCGTTTAGGAAGTCGGGGAGAAGGGCACTGGGGCCCTTTTGCAAGACCGCCTCCGCCAGGAGGGTGCGCTTTTCCTTGCCCTCGGGGGGATCGGCGCCGGCCCGGGTGTCGGCGAGCAAGAGGCCCGAAAAGCGCTCTGGGGCCAGGTCGAAGAGGCGGAAGGCGACATAGCCCCCCATCGAGAGCCCCACGAAGACCGCCTTCTCGATCCCCAAGACGTCGAGCTCCTCGAGCACGCTCTCGGCGAAGGCGGAGAGCGTCTTCGCGCGGGCGGGTTCGCCGCCAAACCCCGGCAGGTGGACGGCGTGGACCGAGTAGCGGCCCTCTAGGGCCTCGACCTGCGGCCGCCACATCCGGGCGGAGAAGGGAAACGCGTGCAGGAAGACCACCGGGTATGCCGGAATCATGCTTCCTCCCATTCTTCAAAGGAAAGTCCCCGCGCGATCAGGGTCTCGGCCAGGTCGGGGTCCTTGACGATCACCCAGTTCTCTCCGTCCTTGCTGCGGGCGATGAGCTTCTCCTCGGCCGCCGCTTGCTTCCAGCGCTCCATCAGCGCGCGGTCGGCGACCAGAAGGGGCGTCACCTCCCGCGCCCGAAAGGCCTTCATACGCCCTCCCCCAAGGCTTCCTCGAGCGCGTGCCAGGCGAGGGTCGCGCACTTGACCCTGGAGGGGAGCTTGGCCACCCCGGCGAGTGCCGCCAGGTCGCCGAGCTCGGGGGCCGGCGGGCGGCCCTCGACGACCATCGCCTTGAACTTTTTGGCGAGCTCGAGCGCTTCGGCCACCGTCTTCCCCTCCACCGCCTCCGCCAGCAAGTCGGCCGAGGCCTGGCTCACCGCGCAGCCCTCCCCCTGGTAGCGGGCGGCCGCGATCTTTCCGTCCTCGACCTTGAGGTAGAGCTCGACCTGGTCGCCGCAGGCCGGGTTCTTGCCGCCCCCAGTGTGGGTGGGGTCGGGAAGCGTGCCCCGTTTCTTCGGCGCCTTGTAGCGGGTGAGGACGAGTTCCTGGTAGAGCTCCTCGAGGATCCCCATGCCAAGCCCCAGTCTAGGCGATCCAGTCCTTGAAGAACCGGCGGGCCTCGGCCACCGCCTCGACGAGCCGGTCCACGTCCTCCTCGGTGTTGTAGAGGTAGAAGCTCGCCCGGGTGGTGGCCGGGACCCCGAGTTTTTGGTGGAGCGGCTGGGCGCAGTGGTGCCCGGCGCGCACGGCGATCTGCTTTTCGGCGAGGAAGGTGGCGAGGTCGTGGGCGTGGAGGCCGGGGAAGGCGAAGCTCACCACCCCGCCCCTATCCGGTCCCTCGGGGCCGAAGACCTCGAGGTCGGGGATCGTCTTCAGGCCCTCGAGCGCCCGCCGGGTGAGGGCCTGGTCGTGGGCGAGGACGGCGTCGCGCCCCACCGCCTCCAGGTAGCGGGCGGCCTCGGCCAGGGCCACCGCCTCGGCGAAGGGGGGCGTGCCCGCCTCGAAGCGGGCGGGGGGCTCGGTGAAGGTGCTCGCCTCGAGCTCGACCCGCTCGATCATTCCGCCGCCGGTGAGGAAGGGGGGAAGCTCCCGCCAGAGCGCGAGCCTCCCCCAAAGCGCGCTGGCCCCGGTCGGTCCCAGCATCTTGTGGCCGCTCGTCACGTAGAAATCGGCCCCGAGCTCGGCCACGTTCACCGGCAGGTGGGGGGCGGCCTGGGCCCCGTCCACCACCACGATCGCGCCCGCCTCCTTTGCCTTTTTCGCCATCTCGGCCACCGGGTTGATGGTGCCGAGGACGTTCGACATGTGGGCGAGGGCGACGATCTTGGGGCCTTCCGCGAGCAATTGGTCGAAGGCGGAAAGGTCGAGCCTGCCCTCCTCGGTGACGGGCACCGCCCGGATCCGGGCCCCCGTGTGGACCGCGAGCTGTTGCCAGGGCACGAGGTTCGCGTGGTGCTCCATCTCGGTGACGAGGATCGTGTCCCCCGGGCCCACCCGGCCGCCGAGGGCGTGGGCGAGGAGGTTCACTCCCTCGGTGGCGTTTCGCACGAAGACGACCTCGCGGGGGTCTTGGGCGCCGAGAAAGCGGGCGAGGGTCTCCCGGGCGGCCTCGTAGGCCTCTGTGGCCGCCTCCGAGAGGCGGTAGCTGCTCCGGTGGACGTTGGCGTAGGCGCTTTCGTAGAAGCGGGCGAGGGCATGGATCACCGATCTTGGCTTCTGGCTCGAGGCCGCCGAGTCCAGGAAGACGAGCTCGGGGTGGGCCTCGAAGATGGGGAAGTCTTTTTTCAGGGCGCGGGGATCCATGGCATGAGCTTATACTGAGGACGTGCAGCCGCTAAAGGTGCGGGCTTTCTACGACCCGGATGCCCGGGTCTGGGTCGCCGAGAGCGAGGACGTGCCGGGCCTGGCGACGGAAGCCGAGGCGCTCGAGGCGCTCTTGGAAAAGCTCCGGGTGATCATCCCCGAGCTCTGGTCGCTGAACGCCTCCGGGCCGGTGCCCCCAGTCCGGCTGGAGATCGAGGCGGAGCTCACTTTTTCCTGACCGTACCGTGGCCGATTATTCCCGCCGCCTAAAAGTCATCTTGAAAGAGGCCGGTTGTCGCTTCGTGCGTCCGGGCAAGGGCGACCACGAGATTTGGTACAGTCCGATCACCCGGCGCCATTTCGTGGTAGACGCGAAGATTCGCTCCCGGCACACGGCGAACGCGGTCTTGAAGCAAGCAGGTTTGCCGAAGAAGTTCTAACCGCGCGAAGCCCCTGGAGGCAAGTGGCGCACGTGGTTACCTAAGACGTTTTGCGCCGGTAAACTGTTCACGTGGAAACGAGGCTTCCCCCCGGTCAGCTTCGGGTGCTCGCGAAGATCGCCGAGCTCGGCGAGCCGGTGCTGGCGGTGGACCTCGCCCGCGCGCTCGGGATCAGCCGTCAGGGGGTGCGGGCGCAGCTCTTGGCGCTCGAGCGGAAGGGCTTCGTCGCCCTCGACAAAAGGCCCCGCCACGGCACCCTGGTCCGGCTCACCGAGGCGGGGCGGCGGGCGGCGGGGCTGAGCCTGCCGGTGCTCGGGGAGATCGCCGCTGGGCCGCCGGTCTTCGCCGAGGGCGTGGCCGAGGCCTACGCCGAGCGGATCGCCGACCTGCTCCCGGTCGAGCCCGGGGACTTTCTCCTCCGGGTGCGGGGCGACTCGATGGTGGGGCTCGGCATCCGGCCCGGGGACTACGTGGTGGTGCGGCCCTTTTCCGGCGAGCCGACCGCGGGGGCTGTGGTCGTGGTGCTGCTTCCCGGCGAGGAGACCGCCACCTTGAAGCGCTACTACCGGAAGGGGGAGAGGGTGGTGCTACGCTCGGAAAACCCCCGCTACGAGGACCTCGTCTTCAGGCCGGAGGAGGTCCGCGTCCAGGGCGAGGTGGTCGCCCACCTCGGGGTGCTGCCTAAAGGGCTTCGGCCAGGCGCGTGAAAAGCGGGTGGGGGGCCGGGACCTCGCCCCCGTCCGCCCAGGCAAAGCGGAGGTCCCGCACCGGGCCCTCGCCGACGCCCATGCCGTTCGGGAAGAGGGGGCGGTAGTCGAGGGGCTCTTTGACCGGCTCCCAGGACTCGAAGACCTCGAGCTCCCGGGGGTGACCGGCGGCGTAGACGTAGCGCGTCTCCCCCTCCTGCCAGACGAAGCGGGCGGCGGCCGGGTGATCAAGAACGTGCAGGGCTACGACCTGGTCCGCCCCTTCGTGGGGAGCTTCGGGCTTTTGGGGGAGGTGCTCGAGGTCACCCTGCGGCTCCGCCCCGCCCGGGCCCGGGGGCTCTACCGCCGGCGCGGCCGGCTCGAAGACGCCCTCCCGTCCGCCGCCCGCTTCGTCTGGCAGGAGGGGGAGACGCGCTACGTCTACGCCGCCGGTCACCCCCGGGAGCTCGAGGTCTTCGAGTCCTGGGAGCCGGTCAAAGAGCC
>WFXV01000062.1 GCA_015490435.1 Thermaceae bacterium | reverse complement strand
GAATGGCTCTACCCCGACGAGGGCGCCCGCTACGCGAAGACCCTGGAAATCGACCTCACCGCCCTCACCCCCCGCCTCTCGGTGCCCTTTTACGTGGACAACGTCCACCCCACCGCCGCCTACGCCGGGACCGAGGTGGACTTCGTCTTCATCGGCACCTGCACCAACGGGCGGATCGAGGACCTGAGGGCGGCGGCCGAGGTACTGAAGGGTAAGCGGATCGCCGAGGGCGTGCGGATGCTGGTGGTGCCGGCCTCGAGCGAGGTCTTGAAGCAGGCGATGGAGGAAGGCGTGCTCCAGACCCTGATCGAAGCCGGGGCCACCATCGGGACCCCCGGGTGCGGCCCCTGCATGGGCCGGCACATGGGGGTGGCGGCGGACGGGGAGCGGGTCGTCTCCACCGCGAACCGGAACTTCCGGGGGCGGATGGGCGCCCCTAGCGCCGAGGTCTACCTCGCGAGCCCCCGCACCGCCGCCCTCGCCGCCCTAACTGGCCGCATTCCCAAAGAGGAGGATCTATGACCACGCACCACGCACCACGCACCACGCACCGGGTCTGGAAGTTCGGCGACGACATCAACACCGACGACATTCTGCCCGGCAAGTACGCCCCCTTCATGGTGGGCGAGGACCGGTTCCACACCTTCGCCTTCGCCCACCTGCGCCCGGAGTTCGCCCGCGAAGTGAAGCCCGGCGACCTCCTCGTCTTCGGCAAAAACGCCGGGCTCGGCTCTTCCCGGGAATACGCCCCGGAGGCGCTCAAGAAGCTCGGCATCCGGGCGACGATCGCCAAGTCCTACGCCCGGATCTTCTTCCGGAACCTGGTCAACCTAGGGATCGTTCCCTTTGTCTCGGAGGAGGTGGTAGATGCGCTAAAAGACGGCGACGAGGTGCGGCTCGACCTGGAGGCGGGAAGGCTTTACCGTGGGGACGAGGTCTTTTCCCTCACCCCCCCGCCTGCCTTCCTGCTCGAGGCCTTGAAGGTCGGTTCGATGCTCGAGTACGTGAAGCGGCACGGGCGGTTTCCGGCCGAGTAAAGTAGGGGTATATGGAAGTCCTCTGTCCGGTCTGCGAAGCCGAGCTGGTCTACGAAGTCCTCGAGGAGGGGGCGGTGCTCGAGTGCGACGCCTGCCACGCGGTGGTCGAGGTGGTGAGCGTCGAGCCCTTAGAATTCCTCCTCGTTGAGGGCGGCGAGGGGGTCATGGTCGAGTGCCCCCGCTGCGGCTTCGTCTTCAAGACCTACGAGGACGGCTACGCGTTCTGCCCCGAGTGCGGGCACCAGTTCGCGATCGACGAGGAACCCTTGGAGGAGTGGGAATGAAGGTCAGCGTGGAATGCCCCGAGTGCGGCGCGACGATCGAGATCGAGGACCCGGAGCTCGGTGAGCTCGTCATCTGCGACGCTTGCGGCGCGGAGCTCGAGGTGGTGGAGCTCGAGCCTCTCCGCCTCGAACCCGCCCCGGAAGAGGCGGAGGACTGGGGGGAGTAAAGAGCCAGCCCGTGGCCTGTAGCTTGTGGCTCGTGGGTAAGCCCAACCACAGGCTACAGGCCACAAGCCACAGGCTTTTCCCCTCTTAACCAAAAGCCGCGAACGGAGCCATAGGCCGATGCTGGCAATTTTGTACGACCGCATCCGCGGCGACGAGCGCATGCTCTTCGACGCCGCCGAGGAACTCGGCATCCCCTGGAAGAAGGTCTACCTGCCGAAGCTCCGGATGGTGCTCGGCGAGCCCCCAAAGGAGCTCGAAGGCGTCCGGGTGGGGCTCGAGCGCTCGGTGAGCCAGTCCCGGGGCCTAGCCGCCGCGCGCTACCTCGAGTCGCTGGGCCTGCCGGTGGTCAACCACCCGGCGGTGATCGAGGCTGCCGGCGACAAGTGGGCGACCAGCGCCCGCCTCGCCGAGGCCGGCGTGCCCCAGCCGAGGACCGCCCTCGTGGTCAGCCCCCAGGAGGCCCTCGCCCTCGCCGAGGACTGGGGCTACCCCGTGGTGGTGAAACCCGTGGTCGGCTCCTGGGGTCGCATGGTGGCCAAGGTCAACGACCGCGACGCGCTCGAGGCCCTCCTCGAACACAAGGCCTTCATGGGCTTTCAGCACCAGCTCTTCTACCTCCAGGAGTACGTCAAGAAACCCGGCCGCGACATCCGTGTCTTCGTCGTCGGCGAGGAGGCCATCGCCGCCATCTACCGCCGGAGCGAGCACTGGATCACCAACACCGCCCGGGGCGGGGTGGCGGAGAACTGCCCGGTCACCGACGCCCTCGCCGAGATCAGCGTGGCCGCGGCGAAGGCCCTGGGCGGCGGGGTGCTGGCGGTGGACGTCTTCGAGTCCGAACGCGGCCTCCTCGTCAACGAGGTCAACCACACCATGGAGTTCAAGAACTCGGTGGACACGACCGGGGTGGACATCCCGCGAAAGATCCTGGAGTACGCCTGGCGAAAAGCCGAAGGCCAGGAATGATCTACACCCTCGGCCATGGGCGGCTTCCTGCGAAAAAGCTCATCGAGCTCTTGAAGGCGCACGGCGTCCGGCTCGTGGTGGACGTGCGCGCGGTGCCCTTTTCCCGGGCGAACCCCGAGGCTAACCAGCAAACCCTGGCACGGGCCCTGAAGGAGGCGGGGATCGAATACGTCTGGATGGGCGACCGGCTCGGGGGCAAACCCCGGGGAAGAAAGGGCCCCCTGAACATCGCCGAAAAGCTCGAAGACCCGCGCTTTTGGGAGGGCATCGAGGCCCTCTTGAAGCTCAAGGAAGAGGCCCCGTTCGCCCTTCTTTGCGCCGAGGAAGACCCTCGCCGCTGCCACCGCCGTTTTTTGGTCACCCGAGCCCTTTTGGAAAAGGGGGTGGCCCCCGAGGAAGTGCTCCATATCTGCCACGACGGCCGGGTCGAGACCGAGCTCCTTGCGGAGGAGGCCCCGCTCTTTCGCGGCGAGCTCCCCGATTGAAGTTCGCTCACCGCGTGATTGAAATTCGCTCACGTCGTGAGCGAATTTCACGGCACCCCGCGCTATGATCTTGGCCATGGACCGACTTCGCACCGTGATCGTCGGCGGTTCCGGCTACGCCGGGGGGGAGTTCTTGCGGCTCGCCCTCCTCCACCCAAACCTCGAGGTGGTCCAGGTCACCTCCCGGCGCCAGGCGGGCGTCCCCGTGCACTTCGTGCACCCGAACCTTCGCGGCCTCACCGACCTCAAGTTCTCAAGCCCCGACGAGATCCAGGACGCCGACCTCGTCGTTTTCGCGCTGCCGCACGGCCTTGCCGCCAAGGAGTTCGAGAAGTACGCGAAGGGCGCGCCCTACGTCATCGACCTCTCGGCCGACTTCCGCCTGAAGCGGGCGGACCTCTACGAGAAGTTCTACGGCGGCTCCCACCCGAGGCCTGACCTCCTCCCCCAGTTCGCCTACGCGAACCCGGAGGTGAACCGGGAGGAGATCCTCGAGAAGAACTACCTCGCCGGCGCCGGCTGCAACGCCACCGCCGCGCTCATCGCCCTCTACCCCCTCTACCAGACCGGCGTGGTGCGGCCGGGTCCGGTCTTCATCACCGTGATGGTGGGCACCTCCGAGGGCGGCGCCGAGTCGAGCGCGGCCAGCCACCACCCCGAGCGCGCCGGCTCCTACCGCGTCTACAAGGCCACCGGCCACCGCCACACCGCCGAGATCGTCGAGTACCTGCCAGGCGAGGTCGAGGTCCACATGACCGCGATCGCCACCGACCGGATCCGGGGCGTGCTCATGACCGCCCAGCTCTTCTTGCAGGACGGCCTCTCCGAGCGCGACGTCTTCGCCGCCTACCGCGAGGTCTACCGGGAGGCCCCCTTCGTCCGCGTCGTCAAGCAAAAGCGGGGCATCTACCGCTACCCCGACCCCAAGGTGGTGGAGGGTACGAACTTCGCCGAGGTGGGGTTTGAGCTCGAGCCCGACACCGGCCGGCTGGTGGTGATCAGCGCGATCGACAACCTGGTGAAGGGTACCGCCGGCCACGCGATCCAGGCCCTGAACCTCCGCATGGGCTGGGACGAAAAGACCGGGCTCGAGTGGCCGGGGGTCCACCCCTAATAGCGAAAAGCGCCTTCGAACTCAGGCCGCGCGCGGGATTCCAGGCATTCGGGTCTCCAGCCCGGACCCGGGGAGGCTTCATGTTTTAGAATGAGGCCAATGATTCTTCGAATCGGGATTTTGCTTGCGCTCTTGCTCGCGTGCTGCCGGAATACGCCTCCCGAACCCCCTTACCTGCTCGGGCTCCACCTCGCGGAAACCGAGCGCATCGAGGACTATTTCGCGAAGCTCGAGCGCGCCGCCGACCTCCGCGCCCGGGTGGTGCGCATCCCCACCGACTGGAACGCGCTCGAGCCCGACGCCCCCGGCACCTTCGACAAAGTCTACCTCGCCGAGCTCAAAGCCCGCTTCGACCGCGCCCAGGAACTCGGGCTAAAGGCCGTCCTCATGTTCGCCCAAAGCCCCGCCTGGGCGAACGGCGGAGCGCTTCCCGCCTACCCTCCCCGCCCCGAGCACTACCCCGACTACGCGAGCGCCCTCGTCCGGCTCGTCGAAGCCATCGGACCCGAAAAAATCGCCGCCGTCGAGGTCTGGAACGAGCCCAACAGCACCGAGTTCTGGGGCGAGGTCGAGCCCCGGAAAGGCACCTACGTGCTCGTCCCCTTGAAGTACGCGGGGGAATACGCCGAGCTCCTGAACGCCGCTTACGACGCCCTCAAAGCGCGATTCCCGGACCTCCCCGTGCTCGGCGGATCGCTCGCCTCCGCCGACCTCGACTACCTGAAGGCGCTCTTCGCCGCCGGCGCCCGCATGGACGCCCTCTCCCTCCACCCCTACGCCCGGGTGGACGAACGCGAGGGCCCGCACCACGGCCGCGCCCAGTACCCCGACCAGTGCAACGAGGAAGATACCCTCTCGCCGCCCTGGTGCTTTGCGGCCGGGCTCGATCAGATCCGCGCCTGGCTCGATGAAGAGGGAAGCGAAGACCTTCCCCTTTGGCTCACCGAGTTCGGGGTGGGAAGCAGCGACGCTTGGGGCGACGCGGGGAGCGAAGAAGAGCAAGCGAAGCACCTGAGGATCGCCCTCGATCTGCTCGAGGCCCACGCCAGCCGCTGGCGGGTACGGGCCGCGATCTGGTACCGCCTCATGGACGAGGGCGAGGACCTAATGGGCCTACTCCGCGAGGACGGCAGCGAAAAACCCGCCGCCCGGCTCTTCCGGGAGCGCGCCCCCTAGCTGTAACCTCTCAACACGTTGTTCACTGGAGCCCCATACCCTGGTGCCTGTGAAGGAATGGCTTTCAGCACGAGAGGAGGGGCTCCAGTGAACAGCCACAAGAACGCGCGGCTCACCTACCAAGGAAGGCGCATCCTTGTGTTCCGT
>WFXV01000061.1 GCA_015490435.1 Thermaceae bacterium | reverse complement strand
CCCCCGGCGTGCCCGCCCCCGCGGCGGGAGGCGCGCTCGGCCCTCGCTGCCTTTTGGAAGGACCACATCCAAAGGCCCCTACCGGAGCGGCTTTGGGAGCGGGAGGGGCACATCTACGCCCTGCCTGAGGGGCTTCCGAGTCTCGCGGGAATCGCCGCTCCGGCCCCCGGCCTCTACCTCGGCCGGGCGCAAAAGGGGCGCTTCGTTCCCGCGAAGATGCTGGCGCTCGCGCTAAAGCCGGAGGAGGCGGGGCCCCGCCTCGAGCTCCCCCCCGAGGACCCCCGCGCCCTCGCTTTCGCCACCGGGGCGCCGGTTCCGGCCGAGGGGGCGCCGGGCTGGTACCTGGTCACCACCGCCGGCTTCCCGCTCGGCTTCGGTCTCTTGAAGAGCGGCGTGCTAAGGCCCCGACACGCCCGGCTCTAAGACCCCCGCCTCGGTGACGATGCGCCGGACTGGGACGTCCCAGGGGTCGGTGGGGAGCCGGTCGAGGAGGAGGGCGCTCGGGATGAAACCCACAGTGAGGGCGTCCTCCCGGAGCCTTTTTAGAAAGCGGTCGTAGTAGCCCCTTCCCTGGCCCAGGCGAAAGCCCCGGCGGTCGTAGGCGAGGGCGGGGACGACGACGGCGTCGAGCTCCTTTGGGGGAAGGGGTTCGCCTTCCATGGGCTCGAGCACCCCAAACGCCCCCCGCTCGAGCCGGGTGGGGCAGGGGAGGACGAGGAGCGATTTCCCCTCGACCCGGGGCAGGTAGAACGAGGTCCCCGGAAGCCTTTCCAAGAGCCCCCGGGGGTCGGGCTCGCCGGGGAGGGGCGCGTAGAGGAGCACGCGCTTTCTGCCCTCGAGCAGTTGGGCCAGGTGGGAAAGCGCTTTTTCCTCGAAGGCGGCGAGTTCGAGCCCCCGCCGTGCTTGCCGCGCCCAGCGCCTGAGCGCCGCCTTGGTCACGAGGCCTAGTCTACCGACCGGCGCCTTGACACTCAAGTTGTTTGAGTGTCAAAATAGGGCCGCTATGCCGGTCTACGTCTACAAGGGGTTGGAGACGGGGAAGTACTACGAGTTCGAGCAGAGCTTTCACGACGAGCCCTTGAAGGCGCACCCGGAGACGGGCGAGCCCTTGAAGCGGGTGATCCAGGCCCCGGCGATCATCTTCAAGGGCTCGGGCTGGCACAGCACCGACTACCGGAAGGAGAAAAGCGCTTCCGAGAAGAACTCCGAGGGCGAGAAGAAGAGCGAGGAATAGCGCGCCCCTTCTTCCGCCCGGCCGCCTTGGGAGGCGGCCTTTTTGTTAGGCTCGGTACGTGAAACTCGTCGTCCTCGCAAACCGCGAGCCCATCCGCCGGGTGGGGGAGCGCTACGAGGTCGCCCTCGGGGGGCTCGCCGCCGCGCTTTACCCCGCGATCCGCGCCCGGGGCGGTGTCTGGGTGGCCTGGGGGCCAGGGGGCCTGGACGAGCGGATCGCGCTTAGTAGGCTCGTCGTCCGCCGGGTGCCGATCTCCGAGCGGAGGGTCGCGGGTTACTACCAGGGTTATGCCAACCAGGCCCTCTGGCCGCTTTTTCACCTCTTCCTCAAGCACTTCCGGGTGAAAAGGGGTTGGTGGCGGGACTACCGGGTGGTGAACGCGGCCTTCGCCGAGGCCGCCTTAGAGGAGGGCGGCCGGGACGCCCTTTACTGGGTGCACGACTACCACCTATCGCTCGCCCCCGCCCTACTCCGGGAGGCGGGTGCCCGGTGCATCGGGGTGTTCTGGCACATCCCCTGGCCCCCGCGCGAGGTGCTCGCCGTGCTGCCGGAGGCCGAGGCCTTGGTTCGGGGGCTGCTCGGGGCCGACCTCATCGGCTTTCACACCCCGGACTACGTCGAGCGCTTCCTCGAGGCCGCCCGCGCGTGGCTCGGCGCCCGGGTCACGGAGGACGGGGTGTGGGTCGGGAGGCGGTTCGTGCGGGTGGCGGCGTTTCCCATCGGGGTGGACGTCGCCGGGCTCGAGGCCGCCCGGAGCCGGGTCGCGGACCGGGCGGCGGCGATCCGGGCCGCCTACCCCGGTCGGCGGATCCTGGTGGGGGCCGACCGCCTCGACTACACCAAGGGGATTCCCGAGCGCATCCGGGGCTACCGGCGCTTCCTCGAGAAGTACCCCGAGTGGGCGGAGAGGGTCGTCTTCCTCCAGCTCACCGCCCCGAGCCGCGAGGCGGTGCCCGCTTATCGGGGGCTAAAGTCCCAGCTCCTTCGCCTGGCACGGGCGACCGAGCGCCGCTATCCCGAGGCCTTCGTCCACCGCTACGCGGTGCTTAGCCGGGACGAGCTCCTCGCCCACTTCGCCGCCGCCGAGTTCGCCCTGGTCACCCCGCTCCGCGACGGGATGAACCTGGTGGCGATGGAGTACGCCCTGGTCTCCGAGGGCCTTCCCCTGCTCTCCCGCTTCGCCGGCGCCGCCCGCTACCTGAAGGGCGCCCTTTTGGTGAACCCCTACGACCCCGAGGGGCTCGCCGACGCGCTCGCCGAGGCCCTCACGCTTTCTGAGACCGAGCGAAAGGCCCGGCGGGCCGAGCTCCTCGCCTCGGTGAAGGGGCTCGACGTCGGGAACTGGGCCGAGGGGTTCTTGGAGGCGCTTTCGGGATGAAGCCGCCGGTGGTGGAAAACCCGGTCTTCCTCCTTGACTACGACGGCACCCTGGCCGAGATCGCGCCCCGGCCCGAGGCCGCCCGGCCCTACCCCGGCGTGCCCGAGCTCCTTGGCGCCCTCTCCCGCCGCCATCCGGTCTACCTGGTTACCGGCCGGCGGGTCCGGGACCTCGAGGCTTTGCTCGGTGCGCTCAAGATCCCGGTCTTCGGGGTGCACGGGGCCGAGGAG
>WFXV01000060.1 GCA_015490435.1 Thermaceae bacterium | reverse complement strand
CGCCCGGCCCCCGGATGAGGAGGCGCTCCTCAGGCGCTTCCGGGACGAGATGGGGCTTTCCGGCCAGGCCCTCTTCGGCGCCCTCCTTGCTGCTGGCCTCCCCCGCAACCGGGCCTACGCCCTCGCCCTAAAATAGGGGGCATGAAACGGATCGGGGTCTTCACCAGCGGTGGCGACGCTCCGGGGATGAACGCCGCCATCCGGGCGGTGGTGCGCACCGCCGCCGGCCTCGGCGTCGAGGTGGTGGGCATCCGCCGCGGGTACGCGGGCATGATCGAGGGCGAGTTCGAGCCGCTGGGGCCCCGGGACGTGGCCAACATCATCCAGCGCGGGGGGACGATCCTGCTCACCGCCCGCTCGAAGGCCTTCCTCACCGAGGAGGGCCGGGCGAAGGCGGCGGGCAAACTCAAGGAGGCGGGCATCGAGGGATTGGTGGCGATCGGCGGCGACGGCACCTTCCGGGGGGCGCTCAAGCTCATCGAGGAACACCGCATCCCGGTGGTCGGGGTGCCGGGCACGATTGACAACGACCTCTACGGCACCGATTACACCATCGGCTTTGACACCGCGGTGAACACCGCCCTGGACGCGATCGACCGCATCCGGGACACAGCCGCCAGCCACGAGCGGGTCTTCTTCATCGAGGTGATGGGCCGCTACGCCGGCTTCATCGCGCTCGAGGTGGGGATTGCCGGCGGGGCCGAGATCATCGCCCTGCCCGAGGTGCCCACGAGCCCCCAGGAGATCGCCGAGACGATCACCGCTTCCTTCAAGAAAGGGAAGCGCTCCTCGATCATCGTGGTCGCCGAAGGGGCCTATCCTGGCGGGGCCCAGGCGCTTTTCAAGGCGGTGCACGGCCTCACCGGCTTCGAGGCCCGGGTGACGGTGCTCGGCCACATCCAGCGGGGGGGCAGCCCCACCGCCAAGGACCGGGTGCTCGCGAGCCGCCTGGGGGCCGCCGCCACCCGCACCCTGGTGGAGGGTACCAGCGGGGTGATGATCGGCGAGGTCGAGGGCGAGGTGACCCTCACCCCCTTGAGCGAGGCGGTGACCAAGAAAAAGCCGATCCGCCTCGAGCTCGTTGACCTGGCCAAGGAGCTAGCGGGGTAGGCCCTCGGCTTCGGGGGCCTTGGGCCTCGGATTCGGGGCCTCGAGCAAGAGCCGGCGGAGCGTGGGCTCCCGCTGGATGAGGTCGAAGAGCGGCAGGGCGAAGGGGCTTTTGGCCACCGCCTCCTGCACCACCAGGGGAAGGCGCGGGGAGGGGTAGCGGTAGGCACCGGTGGCCAGCGAGAACTCGGCCGGCAGCCCGGTCCAGAGCGAGAGCGCGAGCAAAAGCCCCCAGACGAGCCCGGCGAAGCCGCCGAGCAGCGCGTCCCAGAACTCGCCGAAGTAGAAGTCGATCCGGCCCGCGATCTGGGCGACGATGACCCCCGCGATCAGGGCCGCCGCCGGCCAGACGAGCGGTGGAAGCTGGGTCAGGGCCAGCCAGAAGAGCCCGAGCGCCAGCGGAAAGACGACGAAGAACGCCCCGCCCTTCTTCACCCCCACCGCGGTGGCGGAGGCGGCGGTGAAGAGCGCCAGCACGTCGAGCCAGGTGAGCACGCTTCGAGTATAAGCGCGGGTTCGCCGGACCCGGGCCCCCTTTTCGGGGGGCGGTGACGCTTTTGTGACGTCGCGCGTGCGAGACAGAGGGCATGAAACGTCTCGGACCCGTTTTGCTCTTGCTGCTCGTTGCTTGTGGAAGCGCTCCGAAACCCGAGGCCCCCACCCTGGTCGCCGCCTACCCCGCGCCCGACCAGCGGGGGGTGGCAAAGGGCGAGGCGATCGTACTCACCTTCGACCGGCCGATGGACCGCGCCGCCACCGAGGCCGCCTTCTCCCTCTGGGATCCGGACGGCCGTCCGCTTTCGGTGACCTTCGCCTGGGAGGACGGCGACCGGCGGCTCCGAGTCACCCCCACGTCCCCCTGGCGCTATAGCCCCGACGACCAGCCGATCTACTACCGCTACCGGCTTTCCACCGGGGCCCGGAGCAAGGAGGCGGGCGCCCTCGCCGCGGCCTATGAGGCCCGGTTTGCCACCCTGCGCAAGATCGAGTGGCAAACGACCTCGGTGCCCGCGCTGGATGGGGCGGTGAGCGTAGGCGGGGTGGTCTACAACGATCCCGACGATCCCAGCCTCTACCGCGTCGTCTACCTCGGGGACCTCTCCACGGACTATACGGTGCGGGCCTTTTTCGTCTTCGACCTCGGCGGTTTTCCAGCGGACGCGGTGGAGCTCGACGAGGCGGCGTTAAAGCTTTGGCTCGCCGGCCGCTCCGGCACGCCCTTTGATGACCTTGGGGTCTTGCAGATCGCCCGGGTGGACCTGGGGGCGAAGCTCGACAAAGACGATTACAAAGCTTCCGCGATCGGAGATCCCCTCGACCAGACCCCGGGGTGGCCGGTCCAGGAGTGGCGGGCCTTCGATGTGACGCCCCTCTTCGCCGCGGCCTTGGGCGAGGGCGCGGCGCGGCTCGACCTCCGGCTCGCCTTCTCCCAGGACACCGACGGCGACCGCGCGAACGACCGCCTGGAGATCGCGACCGGGGAGTACGAGGCCCGGGCCCCCGAGCTCGTCGTCCGCTACTACGCCCCCTAGCCGCGGATCCGCCAGCCCCGGGCCTCGATCGCCTCGACGATCGCCCGCATGAAGGCCTCGACCTCGGCGTCCTTCAAGGTGCGGTCCGGGGCCCGGAAGACGAGGCGGTAGGCGAGGCTCTTTTCGCCCTCGGCGAGCGGCGGGCCCTGGTAGACGTCGAAGAGGGCGAGGTCCTCGAGGTAGCCCCCGGCGGCGGCACGGATCGTCCGCGCGACCTCGGCGTGGGGGGTGTCCTCGGGCACCACCACCGCGAGGTCGCGGGTCGCGGCGGGGAACTTGGGGAGGTCTTGGAACGCGCGCGCCCCGCGCTTTAGGGGCAGCCGGAGCTCGAAGAGGGCCGGGGCCTTGAGCTCGAGCGCCTCGGCGAGCTCGGGGTGGAGCTCCCCGATCCAGCCGACCGCCTCCCCCTCCCAGAGCACCCGGCCGGAGATGCCGGGGTGGAGGTGGGGGTACTCGGCGGCTTCCACCTCGACCTTGGCCCCGACCCTTCTGGCCAGGGCCTCGAGCAGGCCCTTCAGGGCGTAAAAGCCCTCGCCATGGCCTTCCCGCCAGGTGGGG
Source organism: Thermaceae bacterium (assembly GCA_015490435.1). GTDB lineage: Bacteria > Deinococcota > Deinococci > Deinococcales > Marinithermaceae > WFXV01. The sequence goes on along the minus strand of WFXV01000060.1, from coordinate 348 downwards.
GCGAGGTAGGGGCCGGCGAGGAGGGCGGCGAGGTGGGTCTCCTCCCCGTCCAGGAAGACCCGCCCCAGCTCGAAGAGGAGCGCGTGGGGCCGCTCGCGGTTCGCCGCGAGGTTCTTGAGCAGTCCCGGATAGAGCGCGGTGCGGAGCGCCCCCTGCTCGCTGCTGATGGGGTTCGCGAGCAGGAGCCGGGGTTTCGGGGCGCGGTAGAGGTTGAGCTCGTCCTCGCCGAGCCAGGCGTAGTTGACGACCTCCTGGAAGCCGAGGCCGGAAAGCGCCCGTTTGAGGGCGTTCTCCGCGCGCCATTCCCGGTCGGCGCGCTCGTTGTCCGGGGCGGGGAAGAACTCGGGG